>JAOTTU010000140.1 GCA_029864225.1 Gammaproteobacteria bacterium
CGGCGACCTGTATCGCCAACTCAAAGAGGTGGTGCGTGCCAGGGGCATCGATGACACAAAGGCACTTCGGCAATACTACCGGCATTTGCACGGCATTCAGAGACACTTCAGTCAACTGAAGCGTCGGGCAGAAGATGAAGAAGAACGCTATGCTGTAAAGGAAATGCAGACTGCATATACCCGAGTGCAGGACGCGATGAATATGATCTTCACCGATCCGCTACTCGCCGGTGAAAATGTACGCTTCAGGATTCTGGACCCCGAATATGAAGCGTGGCTACTCAGGGGATTCGAACAGACGTTCGGCCAATTTTCTGAACTGATCACCGGGCGTCGAGAGAAAATGGAACTCGACCTGAAGCGCAGGACCACCCTTGCCCCTATCGTCATCCCCGTACCTATCGTACTTGCCGCATTGCTGCTCTGGTTTTCACACAGAAGCCTGCAGCGCGATTTTGTGCTGCCCATGTCAGCGGTGGCCCATGGCGCACAACGTATCAGCGAGGGATATTTCGACCACAGAATCCCGGAATACGGCGTCGAGGAAGTCACGCAACTCGCGCACTCAATCAATGATATGGCGCGGGATCTGGCTGACAGCAGGAACGCCCTGGTGGAAAGTGAACGCCAGGCGGCGCTGGGTGCGCTGGTGCCTGTTGTGGCACACAATATCCGCAACCCAATCGCGGGCATTCGTGCCGCTGCCCAGATGATCGATCACGTTGACGAAACAGAGGAATCACAGGATTCCCGGCAGGCGATAATCGACACGGTAGACCGCCTTGACCGCTGGGTCACTTCCCTGCTCTCATACCTGCATCCCTTGCAGCCGCATCGCGCACGGAGCCGACTTTCGAAGTTGGTGGATGATGTCCTGGTTACCATACGGTCGAAATTCGAGGAAAAGGACCTGCACCTGAACCGCAGGGGCTGGGAAGAGGATCCGGATTTGTACATCGATGTGGATTTACTTGAACAAGCTGTCTCTGGCATTATCCTCAATGCGATAGAGGCTTCACCACAGGGTGGAGAAATCTCGTTTACAATAGAACCCTCGACAGGCTCCGTAGCTTTGATCATCGAGGACCAGGGCCCGGGCCTGGCTTTCGATCCCAAACCCGGCAGTCTTGTTCCCGGACCTACCACCAAGCGGCTGGGTACAGGCCTGGGCATCCCCTTCGCATTCAAAGTATGCCACGCGCATGGAGGAACCATCAATTTCATGCAAAACTACCCCACGGGAACCCGCGTACGTATGGACATCCCGACAGGAGCAGTGGTAACCGAATCGTGACAAGCCAGGCATCGACCAGCTCCCCGGATAGCTCGGCTATTCAGCCACAGGAAACGTATATCCTGCTGGTTGAGGATGAATCCCTGTTCGCCAACGCCATCAGCAAGCGGCTGGACAAAGCAGGCTACAAATGCAAGATAGCCGGCACCCTGGCGGAGGCACAACGTCAGGTCAACACAGGTGTTATAGAACTGATGCTGCTCGACATGCGACTTCCCGACGGCTCCGGACTCGACTTCCTTGCCCGGCTGAGGGAAAGCGAAGCGGCAGACATTCCGGTCGTGGTATTGACAGCTTACGGCGAACTCCAGGATGCCGTCGCTGCAATGAAATTAAAAGCCCTGGACTATCTGAAGAAACCGATTGATCTCGACGAACTACTCATTACTCTTGAGAAGGCGCTCAAGCGCGTTAAACTGACCCGGCGCCTGGAATATTCCCATCAGCGCGAAAGCCGTGCGAGTGAGCCCGAAGAAATACTCGGTGAAAGCCCGGCGATTGTGCGCCTCCGGGAACAGATTGAACGTATCTCGGAACTTGCCACCAGGGCCGAAGAGGCGCCACCTGCAGTTCTGATTCTAGGGGAGACTGGGAGCGGTAAAGACCTTGCAGCACGTATCGTACATCGCAGCAGCTCCCGGCGTGATCGCCCTTTCGTTCATGTCGACTGCGCCGCACTGCCAAAGGATCTGATAGAGGCAGAACTGTTCGGGCACGAAAAAGGCGCGTTCACTACCGCATACTCGACCCGCACCGGACTGATCGAAGCCGCAGAAGACGGAAGCGTATTTCTGGACGAAGTGGGAGAATTTCCATACTCCCTGCAATCCAAGCTACTGGCGGTACTGGAACGCCGAAGCTTCCGTCGGGTTGGGAGTAGTCGTGAACGTCCGGTGGCAGCGTGGTTTATCGCCGGCACAAACCGTCCCCTGGAGGAAATGGTTGACGCACAGACATTCCGGGCCGACCTGTATTTCCGGCTCAAGGTATTGACCCTTGCGATGCCACCTCTACGTACCTGCGGCGATGATATCCTTCTGCTTGCAAAACATTTCGCCGAAGTCACCGCGCGACGCTACGGTCTACCTATACCGGGGTTTAAAGCAGATGCTGTCAATGCCATGTTCAATTATCCGTGGCCGGGTAATGTGCGCGAACTGAAGCACCTGGTAGAACGAGCGGTTCTGCTGTGTGATAGCGAGCAACTGGCGGCCTCAACCCTCATGCTTGACGAGCACTTGCATGAATCACGAGCAAACACTCAGGATAGCTTGTCCGGCATGACGCTGGATGCTGCCGAAGCCACTTTGATTCGACAGACACTGGATAGCACAGCAGGCAATGTATCGGAGGCATCCCGGCGACTCGGCATTACGCGCATGGCGCTGCGCTACCGCATGCAGAAACACGGGATATCCTACAACGATAAATGACCGGCATGGCTTGAATAATCACACCACGAGTCCGGAGCTCCGCTACAAATACCCTACTGGAGGATTACAATGAATAACTGCCTTAAACCGCTTAACATCATCCTGATACTGGTTCTCGTCACAATACCCGGAGCCGGTTATCCGGAAGAGGAAGAAACATTTTCACGGGCCAATACCGAGCTGTTCCTTACCGACCATCTGAACAAGGTCAACGTACCGGCACGTCTGCTGTATAATTTTCGCAAAACGGGCACACTGGAAGAGGGGTTCAGCGACACTGTTGAGGTTCGAATTTTCGAAGCGCCGGCAGAAAATACAAAACGGGTTGAGATCGATTTCTTTACCGGTGAACACTCGCGCACGATACCGTCAATGACAGTTTCTGAGGGCAATCCTATTGTCATGATGTTTCTTCAGCGCGAGGTCAATGAAATGGACCGCCTGACTGGTGGTTCCTGGCGTCATTTCCAGAAAATGATCAAGTTGGCGCTTGAAAATGAAGCGGAGGTCACCGAGGTCAAAGTACCGTACGGGGATCAGGATAGGCCTGGGTTGAAGATCAAGATAACACCGTATCTTGAAGATCAGTTGCGAGTTAAATTCGAGAGATTCGCGTCCCGGTATTACGAGTTTACCCTGTCCAGCGACATTCCCGGGTATGTATACCAGATACGTACTGTGGACCCTGGAAACGACGCTGAGGATAAAAAGGCTGCCAATTCTGATCTACTGTTGGAAGAGACGCTCACTCTCGCGCATTAGTTGAGTAAAATGCATTTCATGCCGATGCGCCCCGGTTTGAAACAACCCTTCAGGGCCAAGTGCAGAAGCGAAATAGACAAGCGGGTCAGTGATGAATCGATGCGATAACGCTACGTACTGCGTTGATCACCATGCCAGGCTCATCCAACTGGACATAGTGGCCACTGTTCTGTGCAAACATGTGCGGCACATGGATCTGACGTTCTGCAAGATCATCCTGAAGCGTGGCCCATAATCGTTCCAGCAGATCACCCTTCGGGGTATCCGGCCAGACCCGTTGGCCACGGGTTATGACCACCAACGGTACCTCCGGCAGTGGACCCGCATTGCGTACCTGGGCAGCACTTCGGCGAAACGAAAACAGCTCGTCGTATAGTGTCTGATAGGCTATAGAGCTATTTATCAGGGATCGCACAAGCGGACGCACAGCATAAGGCATGTTGTCGGGGATAACCGGGCTGGATAACCTCACGAACTTTCCACGTGGCGCGGTGTTGATGCCGCCCTCCTCCCTGAAGCGTCTTACCTGGTCCTCGTGGGCAGCGTCCACCAGCACTAGACCCGCGGTTTTCTCCGGGTAGTAACTGGCAAACAGCCGCACGTTATAACCACCAAAGGAGTGCCCGACCAGCACGTAGGGTTCGGGCACCGAGGCGGTGTGTAAAAGCATGCGCAGTTCTTCGGCAATTCTGCCACTGGATCGTGGCCGTGGACCCGGTTCACTCCATCCATAACCCGCCCTGTCGTAGGTACAGACCCGGGTGTACTTGGCAAGTTCCGGTTGCACGCGGACCCAATCCAGGGACGTCCCGCCGAGGCCCGCATCCATCACGACAGCAGGCTCACCCTGACCCGAGCAATACAGATGCATGCGGTGTTCGCCAACCAGCACCATCAGGCCGGGTGCCGGTGTATCGATAACCGCCATGACCCTGTGTGACCAGTTCATGCCGGAAACCAGCATCAGCAAGCCCACGAAAGCGGGCCCGGGCAAGCGCGTCCGTACTCCGCGAAATACAGATATCTTCTTGTATTTACTTGTATTCTGCGTAACTAGAGGATGATTTTCGATCTGCATTTGCATTGACCCCACACCTCGCTGCTGATCGGCAACTGATGTAATCGATGCAAAAGACGTTCACAGCCATTGCGGCCTGAGCTTTAACAACGGCGATGGTACATACCGGCACCGAGACACTGCCCGTGGCAGCGTAGCGCTAAGTATATCAGAACACACGTGAAATCCGGTAACCATCGGCCTCCAGATGCCGCAAAATTCCCCTTTCACCAGGCAGATGCAGGGCTCCGACCGCGATAAACACGTTCCCGTCACCCAGCCGATCACGGATCCGGAGTGCCATGCGTCGGTTGCGCTGATATAGGGTGCGTTCCATGAATCGCTCAAACAATGCATCATCCTGGTGCGGTCTGGTATTGATCGCCAGCATACCGGCCACGTCCTGGTGCAAATAAAGTGTCGTCTGCTCCTCCAATTGCTCAGCAAGCTGATCGCGA
>JAOTTU010000141.1 GCA_029864225.1 Gammaproteobacteria bacterium
GCTCTGCTGCAATTGCTCGATCGGGATATTCTGGTTTTCGTACAACTCGCGCGACCGGGCCAGGTTCTTCTCCGCCAGGGTCACCTCGCTTTTGCGCTGCAGAATCACCGCTTGCGCGACGCTACGCTGTTTTTGCGCCTGCGTGACCTGTGCCTGGGCCTGGTGTAACTCGGCCTCGAGTTCACGCACATCCATGCGCGCCAGCAGCTGACCGGACGCGACGTCGTCACCTTCCCTGACAGTCACACCGGCCAGGCGGCCGGCAAATTTGGTGGTGATATCCACCTGGGTCGCCTCCAGGCGGCCGTTGCCGGAGGCGATGCCTTCCGGCAGTCCAGGCTCCTGAAGGTACTGCCATGCGGGCACGGCGAGCGCCGCCGCCACTACCACGGCCCCCATAATCGCTGTCTTCTTAATATTGAATTCCATGTTGGCGGAGCCTCATCTCAGTCTTGCGGCAGTGGTGCGCCATGTTCAGCGAAATAGCGGTCCGCGCGCTTGAACCAGTCGGCCTGATCCCCGGGTGTCAGGAAGAAATCGAAGTGCGCCGCTGCACGCTGGACTTCCATCAGGGCGCGCACAAAGTCGTACACGGCGGTGGCCGCCCGCAGGTCGGCCACCAGTGCGGCATTCTGGGCATCCAGCAGGTCAAGAATCGACACTGTGCCGCGCGAATAGGCATCACGCACCACGACGAAATTACTCTCGGCGGCGTCGGCCGCCTGGCGTGACAGGCGGATCGCCGTATAGGCGCTGCGCGTGGTATGCAGGGTAGCGCGTACGCGCTGCTCGATGAGCTCGGCCGTGGCGTGGCGCTGCACGCGCAGACCGGTCAATTCTTCATAAGCGCGGGACTTCTGTGCGCCACGTGCACCGCCGGTAAACAATGGCAACGACAACTGCAGGGCGACAGTGGTTTCGGAATCGTCCAGACCAGGCAGGGGTGTCCCTTGTGTGCCGCTGCGGTCAAGAGTCTCGGTACGATCGGCACGCAGGCTGAGCTCCGGCTGCCAGTAGGCGTTGCGCGCCGATTTGAGTCTACGCTCCTGGGCGCGAATGCGGGCGTCGAGCTGGCGCAGTTCGGGGACGGCGGCGAATGCGTCCTGCACGATGAAGTCACGGAATATGCGGAAGCTCGCCGGGTTGTCGATCAACTCGTAGAGGTGCTGCTGGCTCGTGACAAGAACCGGCTCATCCAGGCCGACTTCCGCGGTGACGATTGTGTCCTCGAGCGGCCTATGCAGCAGTGCATTGAGCGTGATCTCCGCCACCTGTGTCTGCGCCTGCGCCTCGACCACGGCGCGATGGGCGTTGGCGATCTCGCTTTCCCAGCGATAGACTTCGCTCGGTCCGGCGGTGCCGATGCGACGCCGTGCCCGTGCCAGTTCCAGGTTCGAACGCGACAGCCGCAGGTTGTCTTTCTGGACGCGCGTGTTGGTCCTGGCACGCAGCAGGTCGAGATAGGCCTGGGCCGTGTCGAGCACGATGTCGAGGCGCACCTGCTCGTATTCGCCCACGCGTGCGGCCTGCAGTTGCTTCTGCACCTCGAGATTGGCCCAGGCAGTTTCCGAGTACAGGGACTGATCCAGGGTCAGCGAGCCGCTGGTAGTGCGCTCGGCTCGACCGGGTACCGCGGCGGCGTCATCCTCCTCGATGTCGATCATGTTGCCACTGAGTCCAATCCGGGGCAGGAGGGCGGAGCGAGCCTCGCGGATATTCTCCTTACCGGCAGCGACGCTGGACTGCGCGACCCGCAGGTCAAGGTTGAGCTCCAGCGCCTCGCGCACGGCAGCCCCGAGCGTCAGCGGTGCTCCGGCCGCTTCCGGTTCTTCGTGCAGCAGTTCGGCGCGTGTCAACAGCTGCCAGCTGGGTGAGAAGCCGATCGCCCGCGCGGTGCGCATGTTGAGTGTCAATCCTTCGGCACGCGCGAACGCTACCGGCAGGGTGGCGGCCTTCTCGCCGAGCAGGATGCGCCGCGCGTTAAGCGCCACGCGACGTGCCAGCCTGTCCATCTGCACGGCCGGAGCAATGCCTACCAGCAAGCCACGCTCAACATCGGACTTGCCCTCGAAGGCGAAGCTCGGCAGGCGCCGTTCGATCAGGCCAGCGACCAGTTGCTGATATTCATCCGTTGACAGAGCCGGCAGCGGACCGACATACACCGCCTGCGAGTCCTGCGGAATAGCAGCCAGCGAGGTTGCTGTTGAATCCGCTACAGCCACCTTGGTGATCGTGACGCCGAGTTCGCGTGCAACGCGGTTAACCTCGTTGCGGATACCGGGGATCGCTTGCGTAATCGAGCCATCGAACAGAAAAGCCAGTCGATTGAACGGCACGATCTCGCGAAACGCCAGGAGGTCGCGGCTGATGTCCACGTCCAGACTTACGTAGCTCAGATTTCGCTTGCCACTGGCGCCGTCTTTGTATGGCAGTTCCTGAAGTTCATGACTGGAGACGAGCGGGGCCACTACCGGTTTGGGAAGGTTCGCGCGTGTGGCGGCAGCGTGCGAACCCAGCACGCCGAGCGTCACAACCAGATCGGTGCGTGGATCGGACAGCACGCGATCGAGAGCGGCGCGAACGCCTTTGAGCGTGCGATTCGCCTCGATCTGGAGATCGGTTGGCGCCTGGATATCGAACTCGCCGCTATTGACCGCGCGCATCTCCTTCAGGAACTGGGCGCGCAAGGCGGTGACACGCTCCGAGGTGCCGTCCGACACGATCGCGACTTGCACCTCAGGCAGCCGACGATCGGCCTCCGTTGCAGCCGGCAAGGTGAACACCATTACCAGCAGTAATGCTGCAATCTCCCTTGGCATGTTTGTCCCGTGAAGCGCCTGAAGTAGAAGCTTAGCGCACTACCGTACGGGATACGCTGATATGTATCAAGGATCAGCCTTCAAGAGGGAGAAAGCCCTTCTTGCCCGCGCATATGTAATCCTGGCGTTCTGCTCCGGGATTGTGCTCTGTTTCCGTTGCGTTCTCACGAATCCACGGTAATAACTCGTCAAAAATATAGCGATTGTTGTTCCTCAGTCCGATCGGAGGTGGTGTGACTCATGAGCAACCATTTGCAGCCTGCAACCGTTCAGACGCAGAAACACGTCGGTCGCTAAGAACGCGATGCGCATGTTCCCGTCGACGAAGGGGTGGTTCATGATGAGTGGCCCGAACAGCGCGGTGGCCATATCGGCGAGGTCGGCGTAGCAGCTGGTCCGCGGGCGGTACAAGGCACTTTCCAGCAGGCAGTGGCCGCGCCCGCCCGCTGGACCTCCAAATCGGTCCAGGGGGTGCTATGAATAGCCAGCACCTCGTCCCGGCTCAGGAAGACGACGCGGTCACCTGGCAAGGAGCCTGCCCAGTTCTTCGTTCTTGGCGATGGAACGCTCGAGGTGCTTCAGTACCACCGGACGCACACGTTTCCTGGCGACATATTCCTGGATCGACTTCTTTTAGCAGGCCGGACATGTTCTGGTGCGTCTCGGCGGCGAGCGCCTTGAGTTCGTTCCAGGTGGCCTCGTCGACCTTCGAGCTGATCTTGATGCTGTGGATGGTCTGAGCATGGTTGACGGAGTCTGAAATGTCTAGCCGGCAAGATTACGAGGCTGTTCGAGTCGAGATCAGGAGGCAATCGTGTTGGGATTTTTACGGGACACGGTTCTGCACGGTTATGCATTGTTATGCAATTCAGGCAACGGACGCCCCGCTTATTTGCATACAGAACAGTTAGATACATGCCGAGCAGGTTCCTCATAATGCTGGGGTCGGTGGTTCAAGTCCACCCGTAGCCACCATTAAAACAACAAGTTACGGAAGTTTTCGTGTTGCGTCAAAACCCCGTTCCGGAATTATTGCGGGGTTCGACCCGTGCATGCCCCCTGGCAGCACACCCCGATCGGGGTTTCCCTGTAACCTGTCACCCACACTGTTTTACCACTTCGATGAGACGTGAAGACTCGGTGGTAAAAAAAGTCGCCTGTTCTGATCCTTTGCCACCTTTGTCCAATTAAATTGTATCGATCGTGTAAGCTGACACCGACGGCATATCAATGACGGTCGAACGAATTATTGAAAACGTGATCCAGCGGTGCCTGGTTTGTTACAGACCCTGCCTACTGAATGCCGCCAGGCTACAAGCAGTCTGAATCTGAATATTCGATATGATATGCAAGTAAAATCTGCAATTATCAGCAGACCCTTGATGGCAGGGTAGGGCAGGGCGGCTAGGCTTTGCCAAAAAGACTGGTCAGGTGTTGGTATTCAAACGATCATCTGTAATTTGCCACAGACACGGGCAAGGGAGGACAACACAATGGTTTCAAGATGCATCATTGGCGGAATGGTGGCGGTATTGGTCATGCTGGCAGCCATGCCGGCACATGCAGATGCGACCCTGAACGTACGCGGTTCGGACGGGCTGGAATCGACCATTCGGGTCAGGAACGGCAAGGGCAGGATGAGCAGTGATGGCAGGGGTGAATACCTGGTCTTCGACAGCGGGACCGGAACCATAACCTATGTCGAACCGGAACAGCGGCAGTACTCGCAGCTGACAACGGCAGAACTTGAGGCGACGCTGCAGACGACTGCGAACATCAAGCAGTCCATGGCGCCGTACATGGCGAACATACTTGCCGGGCTGCCGGCAGAACAGCGCGCGATGATCGAGCAGCGTATTGGGGGGATGCCGGATGCGCCTGCTGCGGGCAACCCGTTGAAGACTGCCGACATCAGGACCGTTGACCGGGGCAGGCATACCATTGCCGGGCTGCCATGCCAGGCCATCAGCATATTCAAGAATGGCCGTCCCGCTGCGGAGGTCTGCATGGCAACTGCAGCCAGCGCCCAGCTGTCAAACCGGGATTTCGCCACGCTGGAAGCACTGGTGACGTTATCGCGCAGCATGGCGGGTAGCGCAAGTGGCCTGCTGGGCGGCATGGCAGAGCAGTTCGAAATACTTGCGGTCGAACTCGAT
>JAOTTU010000016.1 GCA_029864225.1 Gammaproteobacteria bacterium
GTCGTAAACGGTGGTCATGGATTTTCTCCTGCCGCAGTAGGCTCAAGAATACTATCGGCAGCCCGATGCAGGGGTTGAGGCCGCGGACAGAATTTATTAATTGCTCTTTATTTCAACTGCTTGGCAGATGCGCAAGTTCCGGGCAGGGGTGCCGGTTCAAGGCTTATTCCAGATCATCGAGGGGATTGATGTGGTCATTGGGGGCGGTCAGTTCGAGGTCAACACCGTAGTCCTCGCGTTCGATATCCAGTGACCCCGACCAGTCTTCGGGTGGCTCAATCGGCTGGATCTCCATTTCATACCAGGAATCAAAGTCGATTTCCTCGACTGCCCCGTCAAAATACTGGATTTCCATGGTTGCTTCTTCTTCATCCAGCGCCACGATTTCGAAATTGTCGCGGCTGATATTCTGGTACCAGTCACCGATACGCGGATTGAATTTGTTGATCATTTCGACTTGCCCCTGGCTGATTATCTATGCATATATGGCTTGGCTTTTTGCGAACTGGTTTTGTGAATTGTTCAGCCTACTTTATAGAGCCTGCCAACCTTAATGGCAAGATGCAAGGAGCCGGGATGCGGCCGACGCGGCGCCGGCGCTTTAACATGCAGGAAGCGCGCCGTTCGCATCATTCACAGCCAGCAGATTCACGCTTGCGGACATTTCCCGGAAAACAATCTAAGCCTCTGCATCAGCACAAAAACATCAGGCTGGGATAGCTTCGGCTCTACACCTGGCATAGCACTGGGCGGCAACCGCGCCTTATTACGGCCGGGTGACAGGGCGGCGTGAGCAGGGCGCTTTACATCGGCGCGGCGATGAGGAGAATAATGTATTAAAATCAAAGTATTGATCTGCCTCCTGCCGGGATGGCGGCGGGGGTGTCGCGCGCCCGGACAGCAAGCACCCGCTGCGCGGGGCCGGTGCGCTTAATAGCTGAAAATCCTGTCCTGTTGGGGTAAAGTGCGCGTTTCTTTTTCAAGCGTATCCATTTGAATTTCTAAGTGAGGACAACTACATGGCCGATTACAAGATCGCGCCTTCCATCCTGTCGGCGGATTTTGCCCGGCTCGGAGAGGAAGTCACAGACGTATTGAATGCCGGTGCAGACATCGTGCATTTCGATGTCATGGACAATCATTACGTACCGAACCTGACTATCGGCCCGCTGGTATGCGAGGCCCTGCGTAATCACGGTGTGACCGCGGATATCGATGTGCACCTGATGGTGAAGCCGGTTGACCGCATTATTCCTGATTTTGCCAAGGCCGGTGCGACCTATATCACCTTCCATCCCGAGGCCAGTGAACACATCGACCGTTCCCTGCAACTGGTGCGTGACAACGGCTGCAAGTCGGGACTGGTATTTAACCCGGCCACTCCGCTGGACTACCTCAAGCATGTAATGGACAAGGTGGACATGGTGCTGCTGATGTCGGTGAACCCTGGGTTCGGCGGACAGAGTTTCATTCCCGAGACGCTCAGCAAGCTGCGCGAGGCGCGCAGGATCATCGACGCCAGTGGTCATGACATCCGCCTGGAAGTCGATGGCGGCGTGAAGGTCGACAATATCGGTGAAATCGCCGCAGCCGGTGCCGATACCTTCGTGGCCGGATCCGCCATCTTCGGTACAGCTGACTACAAGGCAACCATCGACGCCATGCGCAGCTCAATCGCCAGAGCCGTCGGCTAGACGAGCACGGGCCGGGACCGTATTCAGCGGGTCAATATGCGCAAACCTGAAATGATACTCATCGACGTGGACGGTACGCTGGTCGACAGCGTACCGGACCTGGCCTACTGTGTTGATGCCATGATGGCGAAACTCGGGGGCCCGCCCCGAGGCGAGGACGAGGTTCGCAACTGGGTCGGTAACGGCGTGGAACGCCTGGTGCAGCGTGCACTGACCGGTAGCCTAGACGGTGAACCGGATGCAGCCGACTTCGAGCGTGCCTACCCGCTGTTCCTCGATCTCTATGCGGATAACACCTCAAAACGTTCCTGCCTCTACCCCGGTGTCAGGGCGGGTGTGGACATGCTCAAGGCCGCGGGTTACCCGCTGGGTTGCGTGACCAACAAGGCGGCACAGTTCACCGAGCCGCTGTTGAAGGACCTGGGTCTCTATGGCGACTTTTCCATCGTCATCAGCGGTGATACCCTGCCGAAAAAGAAACCCGATCCGGCGCCGCTGCTGCATGCCGCGGAATTTTTCGGCTGTGCCCCCGAGGCCGCACTGATGATCGGCGACTCGGTCAGCGATGTCCGGGCCGCGCGTGCTGCCGGCTTCCGTATCATCTGCATGAGTTATGGATACAACCATGGGGTGGACATTCGTGATGCACAGCCCGATGCCGTGGTAGACAGGATGACGGAGATCCTCCCCCTGCTCGACAAGGCGGCCTGAGAAATTATGCAGTTCACTGGAGAGCACTACCTGGTACGGAAATCTGTCGGCAGCCGATGGCATAGCGTCAGCTGCTGTCTGATCAACTGTTCCGTACATGAAGGTATTCTCAAAGGTGAGTGCAATGACACCTGAACAATTCGAATCGCTGGCGCGCGAGGGCTACAATCGCATACCGGTAACGCGCGAGGTCCTTGCGGATCTCGATACGCCGCTGAGCACCTATCTCAAACTGGCCAAGGGCCCGTATTCCTATTTGCTGGAGTCCGTTCACGGCGGCGAGAAGTGGGGGCGTTATTCCATCATCGGCCTGCCCTGCCAGACGGTTCTGCGGATCAATGGCAATGAGGTCAGGCTGCTGCGCAATGAGGAGGTCGTGGAGTCGGATACTACCGACGACCCGCTGGCCTGGATAGAAAGCTACCAGTCGCGCTTTCGCGCCCCCGAGTTGCCCAAGCTGCCGCGTTTTACCGGCGGCCTGGTCGGCTATTTCGGCTATGACACGGTGCGTTACATCGAGCCGCGGCTGGCGAAATTCGACAAGCCCGACCTGATCGGCTGTCCAGACATCCTGTTGATGGTGTCCGACGAGTTGCTGGTGTTCGACAACCTGTCCGGTACGCTGTTGCTGATCGTGCATGTCGATCCGGCGGATGACGCCGCCCTGACACAGGGTCAGGCTCGGCTCGAAGAACTGACGGATGGCCTTCGCGCCGCGACCTCTGTGTACAACGGTGGGTCCGCCAATCATGCCGTCGTGGAGTCCGATTTCGTTTCCGGTTTTACCCGCGAGGGGTTCGAGTCCGCTGTCGGCCGCATCAAGGACTACATCATCGAGGGCGATGCCATGCAAGTGGTGCTGTCACAGCGCATGTCGATTCCCTATGCTGCGCCGCCGCTGGACCTGTACCGCGCCTTGCGCAGCCTCAATCCCTCACCCTATATGTACTACCTCGATCTCGGCGATTTCCATATCGTCGGTTCGTCACCGGAAATCCTGGTGCACCTGGAGGACGATGTCGTCACTGTACGGCCAATCGCCGGTACCCGCCCGCGCGGACGTGACGAGGCCGAGGACCAGCAGCTGGAGGCTGATCTGCTGGCTGATCCCAAGGAATTGGCCGAGCACCTGATGCTTATCGACCTGGGCCGCAATGACACCGGCCGGGTGAGTGAGATCGGCAGTGTCAGGCTGACCGAAAGGATGCTCATCGAACGCTACTCACACGTCATGCACATTGTCTCCAATGTGGCCGGACGGATACGCGCCGGCATGAGCGCCATCGACGTGCTGCGTGCGACCTTTCCTGCCGGTACTGTCAGCGGTGCCCCCAAGATCCGGGCCATGGAGATCATTGACGAACTGGAGCCGGTGAAGCGCGGTGTCTACGCCGGTGCTGTCGGTTACCTGTCCTGGTCCGGTAACATGGACACCGCCATTGCCATCCGTACTGCGGTGATCAAGGACGGCACCCTGCACATTCAGGCCGGGGCCGGTATCGTGGCGGATTCGGTGCCGCGCAATGAATGGGAAGAGACCATGAACAAGGGCCGCGCCATCTTCCGCGCGGTTGCCATGGCCTGCCGGGGACTGAAGGGGTCTGCAAATGACTAGGAACAGCTGCCACGGGCGAGTACCACCATGCTGTTGATGATCGATAACTACGATTCATTCACCTATAACCTGGTCCAGTACCTGGGCGAGCTGGGTGCCGACGTGCGGGTGTTCCGCAATGACAAGATCACCCTGGAGGAGATCGAGACCCTGGCACCGGAACGCATTGTCATCTCGCCGGGGCCGTGCACGCCGAACGAGGCCGGGGTCTCTGTCGATACCATCAAGCGCTTCGCCGGCCGGGTGCCCATTCTCGGGGTCTGCCTCGGGCACCAGAGTATTGGCCAGGCCTTCGGTGGTCATATCGGCCATGCGCGCGAGATCATGCATGGCAAGACTTCCATGATCCATCATAGTAACCAGGGTGTTTTCCGGGGCCTGCCGCAACCGTTTGAGGCGACCCGCTACCACTCGCTGGTGATCGAACCGGATTCCCTGCCCGATTGCCTTGAGGTCACGGCCTGGACCGCGGATAAACGAGGTGGGCTGGACGAAATCATGGGCGTGCGCCACCGGGAACTGCCGGTAGAGGGTGTGCAGTTTCACCCGGAGTCCATCCTGACCGGTTGCGGGCATGACCTGCTGCGCAATTTTCTGGACACCAGGGCCTGATGGTCCTGATTCACACAGGGGAAGCCTAAATGGATATGCAGACTGCCATTCGTGCGGTTACCGAGCACCGCGACCTCGATTCCACTGAAATGGAAGCCGTCATGCGGTTGATTATGACCGGGCAGGCGACACCCGCGCAGATCGGCGGTTTCCTCGTCGGCCTGCGCATGAAGGGCGAGAGCGTCGACGAGATTGCGGCTGCGGCGCGGGTGATGCGCGAACTTGCGACGCCGGTCGATGTCTCCGGTCCCCACCTGGTGGATACCTGCGGTACCGGTGGCGACGGTTCCAGCACCTTCAATATTTCGACGGCCAGCGCCCTGGTGGCGGCCGCGGCCGGCGCCCGCGTTGCCAAGCATGGCAACAGGTCGGTGTCGAGCAGCTCGGGCAGTGCCGATGTGCTGGAGGCGGCGGGCGTGCGCCTCGATCTGACCCCGCAGCAGGTGGCCGCCTGTATCGCGCAGGTTGGGGTCGGCTTTCTGTTCGCGCCCCAGCACCACAGCGCCATGAAACACGCGATCGGTCCGCGCAAGGAGATGGGCGTACGCAGTGTGTTCAACCTGCTCGGGCCACTGACCAACCCGGCCGGGGCCCCCAATCAGGTGCTTGGTGTATTCAGTGACGACTGGGTCGAGCCGTTGGCTCAGGTCCTCAAGCGGCTGGGCAGCGAACATGTACTGGTGGTGCATGCCGAAGACGGGCTGGACGAGATCAGTATCGGCGCGCCCACGCATGTGGCCGAGTTGAAGGACGGGGAGATCTCGGTCTATAGCGTGACACCGGAGGATTTCGGTCTACAGCGTGCGGATGTCGCGTCGCTGGCGGTGGCCGATGCGCAGCAGAGCCTGGCGATGATCCGTGATGTCCTCGATAACCGGGCCGGCCCGGCCCGTGATATCGTCACCCTCAACGCGGGTGCCGCGATCTACGCGGCGGGCCTGGCGGCTTCGCTCGCGGACGGTGTTGCGCGCGCCGGCGAGGTCCTGCAAAGCGGCAAGGCAAAGGCGACGCTGGAGGCGCTGGTCCGGGTCTCGAATAAGGCTTGAGATGCAGGCATGAAGGCTACCCCGGACATCCTTAGGAAGATCCTGGCCCGCAAGGTCGAGGAGATCACCGAACGCAAGCACAGGCTCGGCCTGGAAGAGCTGGGTCTGCGCGTCGCGGCGGCGGGCCCGGTGCGCGGTTTCCTGGCGGGCCTGACAGGCAGGCTCGAGGTCGGTCGGCCGGCGGTCATCGCCGAGGTGAAACAGGCTTCACCGAGTCGCGGGATCCTGCGCGTGGACTTCGATCCGGCGCAGATAGCCGCAAGCTATGAACGTGGCGGGGCCACCTGCCTATCGGTGCTGACCGATATTGATTTCTTCAAGGGGTCCGACGCCAACTTGCAACAGGCGCGCGCGGCCTGCAGCCTGCCGGTGTTGCGCAAGGACTTCATCATCGACCCCTATCAGGTCCTTGAGGCGCGTGCCATCGGTGCCGACTGTGTCCTGCTGATCGTGGCCGCACTGGATGACGCGATGTTGCAGGAACTGATGCAGCTGGCCGTGCACCTGGGGATGGACGTGCTGGTCGAGGTGCATGACCAGGATGAGCTGGAGCGTGCCCTGCAGACACCGGCGCCGCTGATCGGCATCAATAACCGCAATCTGCGCACCTTCGAGACCCGCCTGGAGGTCACGTTGGGCTTGCTGGACCAGATACCTGACGATCGTACCGTGGTGACCGAAAGCGGCATACATACCCGCGAGGATGTCGCGCTGATGCGCTCCCATGGGGTACATGCCTTTCTGGTGGGGGAGGCCTTCATGAAGGCCGCTGAGCCGGGCGAAAAACTGGCGGAACTGTTTACTTAGTCGTGCCGGGCCGGCGCCTGTCAGCGAGTGCCGAACACGACGATGGTCTTGCCTTTGACCGAGATATGACCGTGCTCGGCCAGTGCCTTCAGGACCCGTCCGGCCATCTCGCGCGAGCATCCCACGATCCGGCCAAGCTCCTGGCGGGTGATCTTGATCTGCATGCCATCCGGGTGGGTCATGGCATCCGGTTCCTTGCACAATTCGAGCAGGGTATGGGCAATCCGGCCGGTCACATCGAGGAAGGCGAGATTGCTGACCTTGCGGCTGGTCTGGCGCAGACGCGTGGCAAGCTGCGCGGTCAGTTCCAGCAGGATGTCAGGGTCTTCCTTGGCCAGGGTGCGGAACCGGCCATAGCTGATCTCGGCCACCTCGCATTCACTGCGTGTACGTATCCAGGCGCTGCGGTTGGGGTGCTCACCGAACAGTCCCATTTCCCCGAAGAATCCGCCGGCATTGATGTAGGCCAGGACGATTTCGTGTCCGTTCTCGTCTTCCATCAGGACGCTAACCGAGCCGCTGATGACGTAGTACAGCACGTCGGGTTGATCCCCGGCGTAGATGATCACGCTTTTGCCCGGGTATTTACGCCGGTGGCAATGCTCCAGAAAGCGTGCCACGCAGGGGTTTACCACCCGCGGGACATGCATGTTTTCCAGGTTGGCTGGTACGGATAACGCGTGCATACACCTGTATCGGCGCAAGCCCCCGAGCACTTGAGGACGGGATCATAGGAGATATAGAACTGTGATAGGCTTCACATTTTTCAGGTAAATGGTTGAATCATGAAGGCGCGTATCAAGTGGGTTGAAGGGGCCAGTTTCGTCGGTGAATCGGGCAGCGGCCATGCCGTCGTGATGGACGGGCCGCCGGAAAGCGGCGGCCGCGATCTCGGGATCCGGCCGATGGAAATGATCCTGATCGGCATGGGCGGCTGTAGCGCCTTCGACGTGGTGCACATCCTCAAGCGTGCGCGCCAGCCGGTGAGCGATTGCGTGGTGGAGGTGGAAGCCGACCGGGCCGAGCAGCCCCCCAGGGTATTCACCCGTATCCGTATGCACTTCATCGTCAGCGGGGACGGCCTGTCCGAGAAACAGGTCGCGCGCGCCATCCAGCTGTCGGCCGAAAAGTATTGTTCTGCATCGATTATGCTGGGCAAGGTCGCGAAGATCAGCCACGACTACGAGATCGTCGCTGACAGCCGGGGTGCCGTGGAATCGGGCTAGGGCTGGGTGCGGCCGCCTCGCTGCCAATTCCTGTCCGTCAGCATGCTGCCCGACAGTCGTCAAAATCGCTTTGGCATGCGTGCGTTAATGTGTACACTCCGCGCGTTAATCATCTTTCCGTCGCCGGGAAGCCATTTTTCCCCATATTTCACATCCGCTGGTTGCCACGGTGCAGCACTCCAGCGCTGTGGTTCGGAGGCGTGGCAATGCGCAAGCTTAAATTGCACGGGTTTAACAACCTGACCAAGTCCCTCAGTTTCAACATCTATGATATCTGCTATGCCGAATCGCCGGCCCATCGGCACGAGTACATCGAGTATATCGACGAGGCCTACAACGCCGAGCGCCTGACCAGCATACTCACCGACGTGGCCGAGATTATCGGCGCCACTATCCTCAACGTGGCGCGCCAGGATTACGAACCCCAGGGGGCCAGCGTGACCATGCTGATTTCCGAAGAACCGGTCAGTTCCGAACAGTTGTCAAATACCGAGGCCCCCGGCCCCCTGCCGGAGGCGGTGGTCGCGCACCTCGACAAGAGCCATGTCACGGTGCACACCTACCCCGAGAGTCACCCGGACCACGGCATCAGTACCTTCCGCGCCGATATCGATGTCTCGACCTGTGGCCGGGTATCCCCCTTGAAGGCCCTGAATTACCTGATACACAGTTTCGAGTCCGACATCGTGATCATGGACTACCGGGTGCGTGGCTTTACCCGTGATTTGCGCGGAAAGAAGCACTTCATCGACCACAAGATCGATTCCATTCAGAACTACCTGTCACGCGATACCCGCGATGCCTACCAGATGATCGACGTCAATGTATACCAGGAGAACATCTTTCACACCAAGATGATGCTGAAGGAGATCGACCTGGACGATTACCTGTTCGGGGTTGGCAAGGAGGCGCTGACAGCGGCCGAGCAGCGCAAGATCCGCACCAAGGTGCAGCGCGAGATGCTGGAGATGTTCTACGGCCGCAACATGCGCCACAGCCGGCATTGAGCCGCTGGCCTGGATAAGCAACAGCCGAATCCACGGAAGTTAATCGCAGCTGCGCGCGCCGCTTAACACGGCGCGCCTGCCAGGGTGCCGGATCTACAGCCGGTAGGCCGTGGTGGTCATGATCCGCGAGAGCAGGGTCATCAGCCGTTTTGCCGGCTCCGGCAGCTCGGCCCCGCCGGAGTGGAGTGCGGTAGCCTTGTGCTTCGTCTCGTCCACTTTCATCTGGTGCAGAATGGCGTGGGACTTTTTGTCGCTACCCGGCAGGCGTTGCAGGTGTCTGTCGAGATGCTTGACGACCTGGTCCTCGGTCTCGGCCAGGAAACCGAGACTCAACTTGTCTCCCAGCAGGCCGGTAATGGCACCGATCACGAATGAGCCCGAGTACCAGAATGGGTTCAGCAGGCTGGTGTGGCCGCCGAGATCCTCGACGCGCTGCCGACACCATACCAGGTGGTCATTTTCCTCGGTGGCAGCCTGTTCCATCTGTTCGCGCACGTGTTTGCGGCGTGCGGTCAGCGCCTGGCCCTGGTAGAGCGCCTGGGCGCAGACCTCGCCGGCGTGGTTAACGCGCATCAGGCACATGCTCTCGGCCTTTTCGGTGGCCGAGAGTTTGGTGTCCTCAAGGGCCTGCGCAGGGTTGTTCCTGCCAGAGCCGATCGGCTTGCCGAACATGGTCCTGATTGCCTGGTCGACCTGTTCAATGCAGTCGTCAACGAAACTGGTTTTGCGATCGCTCATGCACCAAAAGATAGCACGTTCTGTTCCGGGGTGGTGTGGTTTGCCGCTTTTACCCGGGCCCCGGTCTCTAGTATCGTTTATCCATGCCCTATTACCGTTATCACGTCTTCTTTTGTACCAACCTGCGCGAGGATGGCAGTGCCTGCTGCCAGCGCTTTGATGCCCGGGCCATGCGTGACCACGCCAAGCAGCGCACCAAGGAGCTGGGTATTGCCGGCCGTGGCGGGGTGCGTATCAATACCGCTGGCTGCCTCGACCGTTGCGAGGAGGGCCCGGTGATGGTGGTGTACCCGGAGGAAGTCTGGTATTCCTATATCGATCAGGAAGATGTCGACGAAATCATCGAGGAACACTTGGTGAACGGGCGAGTGGTTGAACGTCTGAGAATCTAGACAAGCCATTATGCGCCATTTTGGTGCAGATTTTTTTGTAAATAAATTCAATAAGATAATAATTATAATAGGTAATTCAGCAGCTTATAAATTCCACTCTTTTTTCTTCCTGTAAGGCTCACCGACGCTTGACATCAGCGATTGTATATTAGAAAATAATAACACGCTGATTGGTCTGCCCCCCTATCTTCTTGGCCAATCAGTGCTCCTCCACCTCCCCCAAGGAGGTTTATGAAGCGCGGTTACATTAACCGCGCTTTTTTTTTTGCCTGCAGGTACGCAGGTACATCGCGTGAGGCAGGAGCCGGGAGCGGTGCGCCTGCAGGAAAGGGCGCTCGCGCACGTCCATTTATTCCACGACACTTGTGCATGGCCCAGCCCGGTCTCTCGACCCGTTCCGGGTCTCGTCTTCTCCCTGTACATCGGCCACTCCCGGCATCCTGCCTCCCGTGGCACTTGTACCTCCCTGTACATCGTCGTGGGCGCCGAAAGCGCATAGCGATGCGCCCAGGGGCCCGTCAGAGGGCGAAATTGACGCCGGACTTGTAAGTTTAGGGCGTCTTTTGTAACATCCTCGCTCTTTTGTATGGGCAGGGCCTGGAGTTCAGTCTGATGAGGACATTTTCCGCGAAACCGAATGAGGTGAATCACGACTGGTATGTGATTGATGCCTCGGACAAGCCACTCGGGCGGCTCGCTTCCGAGATCGCACGCCGTTTGCGTGGCAAGCACAAGCCGATCTATACGCCGCATGTGGATACGGGTGACTATATTATTGTCGTCAATGCGGACAAGGTGGCGGTCACGGGCCGCAAGGCAACCGATAAACTATATCACCACCACACGGGCTACATCGGCAACCTGAAGTCCATCAGCTTCGAGAAGCTGCAGGCGAAGAAGCCGGGACGGGTGATCGAGCTGGCCGTGAAGGGTATGCTCCCGAAGAATCCCCTGGGGCGTGCGATGTACCGCAAGCTGAAGGTTTATGCCGGCCCGGACCACCAGCACGCGGCCCAGCAGCCCAAGCCGCTGGAATTCTAAAACGGGCGTACCCTCTAAAGCATACCCATCATCAGTAACAGGAAAACCCAAGCATGAGCGATACCTATTACAGCACCGGACGCCGCAAAACCTCTACTGCGCGTGTTTTCTTGCGCAAGGGCAGTGGCAGCATCACCGTCAACAGCCGTCCGTTGGACCAGTACTTCGGCCGTGAGACGGCGCGCATGATCGTGCGCCAGCCGCTGGAGAAGGCCGACATGAGCAACAGCTTCGATATCATGGTTACCGTCAAGGGCGGCGGTATGAGCGGCCAGGCCGGTGCCATCCGTCATGGTATTACCCGCGCGCTGATCGAATACGATGGCGAGCTGCGTCCCTCGCTGCGCCGCGCCGGTTTCGTGACCCGCGATGCCCGCCAGGTGGAGCGCAAGAAGGTTGGTCTGCACAAGGCCCGCCGTGCACCGCAGTTCTCCAAACGCTAATACCGCTTCTTGGCGGATCGTCTAATGGTAGGACAGAGGTCTCTGACACCTCTAATCTAGGTTCGAATCCTAGTCCGCCAGCCAACAAAAACCCCCGCCCTTGTGGCGGGGTTTTTGTTGGATCGAGGTCGAGGGGCTAGCCAGGTTCGACAAAATCGCCGGGAGCGATTCAAACCGACTCTATTCACCGCACGACTGCAGGGAGAAAGTGAGACCGGGAACCGGTCGAGAGGCTGGCCTGGGCCATGCAGGAGGTAGAGCACCAAAAGTAGGCGCATTAGGCGATGCAGGGAGCAATAGCCGAAAGACGCAAAGGGCGCAAAGAAATATAACAACAAGATTTCACCGCGGAGGCGCAGAGTCCACCGAGAAAGCAACTCTTTGTAAAGCAATCTTTAGCGTAGGGTGTGCGCAATTACACAAGATAGTCAGGACTTTACGGGGCAAGAATTCATTTACTCCGCGTTTTTGGCGTCTCTGCGGTGAAGAGCCGTTTCGCCGCAGGGTGGTGCAAAAAAGCAGAATGTCCCCATTTCGTGTGGTACAACCGAAACCCATATCCGCATTGATCTTGTACGATGCCAACACTCATGAAGAATACGGTGGATGAAAGCGCGGCCTTTG
The DNA here is from genome assembly GCA_029864225.1 of Gammaproteobacteria bacterium. Lineage (GTDB taxonomy): Bacteria > Pseudomonadota > Gammaproteobacteria > UBA9214 > UBA9214 > CAMYJZ01. The sequence continues at coordinate 11,957 of JAOTTU010000016.1, forward strand.
CAGCGCTGTTTGACCTGGTCTCGATGGGTTTCGCCTACCCAAGCCAGGACCTCTACCGGGCACTGACCGACGGGCGCTATATCGAGGCCGCCGAGTCCAATGTGGCGCTGCTGGGCAATCCATCCGCACTGGTGAAGGCCTTGCAGTCACTGGCTGTGGGACTAAAGTCGCTTGCCGGTGATTACAGTCACCGGCAGCTGGAAACCGAATATAACGCCCTGTTTGAGCTCAGCCGGGATCAAGCGCCGCTGCACCTGAATGCCCACCTTTACATGGAGGGCAAGCCTGCTCCGGTCCTGGTATACCGACACCTGCAGAAGATCTACCGCGAATTCGCCGTCGAGCTGAACGCTGAAAAGGCGACCGAGTCACCCGATCATCTCGCAGTGGAACTGGAATTTATCGCCTACCTTTTCGACCTGCTGCAGCTGACCCTGGTCGGTGAGCGCGAGGATTCCGTGGAGCGAATCCAGCACGGCCTGTCTGCATTTTTCAACGAACTCGACTGGGTCGACAAATTTATTGATGCGCTGGAGCAGCGTTCCGGGCATCCTTTCTATCTGCCGCTGGGGCACCTCCTGCGTACCCTGATACGTCAACGAGAATAAAGGTGTCAGGAACCTTTTTTTAACGATACGGGTGCTGGGGGCAAAATGGGAGAAAAGGTTCCTGACACCTTTATTCCCTAGAGTACGGTGAATTTATTTGTCGATTCGTTGTAGCGCACCAGCAGGTACCAGACGCCCAGGATGGCGAAGCTCAGCAGATAGGTCCAGCCCCACCCCGGCAATACATCGGGGAGGAAGACCTGCTTGCCCACCTTGGAGACCTCCACCAGGTCGAGTGACATCTCGCGGGTCAGCAGGTCCCAGCGTTTCACAATGGCGCTGAATACCGAGCCGATCCAGGCAAAGAAGAACACCGCGACCCAGAGCTTGAGGTGGCCCTCACCCATGCGCCACAGCGATCCTGAGGCGCAGCCGCCGGCGAACACCATCCCGATGCCGAACACCACGCCGCCCACCACCGAGCCCAGCCAGAAGGTCGCCGGGATGGCGAGATAGGGATCTAAGGTCTCCTGCTGCAGCAGCAGTGAACTAACCGGGATGCCCAGGGCGAGTGCCAGGATCATGGCCTTGGTCATGGTGCCTTCACCCGTCATGAAGGGTTCGCGGAACACCCTGGCAAAGCAGAACCGGGAACGGTGCAGGATAAAGCCGAGGGCGAAGCCGGCGATGATAATGATGCCGCGGCTGGCCAGCTGCTGGTTGTCCGAGGAGAACCAGTGCGTGGCCCACCAGGCGATCAGCAGGAGCACGGCCAGGCCGAACAGCGGATAGAAGCGTTTCAGCGGGGCTACGGAGACCGCACCCGCGGCCGCGGTTCCCCAGGTGATATGTTCCATCACCCACAGCAGGGCCTTGAGACCGAGAAAGGCGCCGCCCAGCAGGCCGGCCCACATGGCCCAGCCGGCCGGTGAGGCAAAGATCAGCGGCGTGAAGAACCCGCCGGTGGTGCAGCCGCCGGCCAGTGAGGCGCCGATACCCATCAGGCTGCCGCCGAGGGCGCCGGTGATGAACTCGAGCGGCGGTGGCCGGTTGATGCGAAACTGGCCGGCCAGCAACGCGGCACAGAAGGCGCCGATCACCAGGGTGATATCCATCAGCGAGATGCGGTTCAATAGCGGGCTTTGCAATTCCGAATTGATCCCCAGCAGTGGCCCGAGACCGATGAAATTGTTGAACCAGTTACCCCACAGCTTGAGGCCGCCGTAGATGCCCCAGAACAGGCCGCTGGCCATCAGTGCCGAGATCACGACCACCAGCAGGATGGCGCCCAGATAGGGGGACCACCTTTTGACAAAGATCTGTTCGTAGTCCTCGCGCAGTCCGCTCAGCCAGCCGGCGGCTGCCAGCCGGGAGAAGACGCCCTGCGGTACGCTTGCCTGGTCCATGTCGGATGGTCCTCCCGTTGTGCGGACAGCACTGGCGCAAAGGGACGGGCGCGCTACAGCCCGATCGGGTAGGTGATCTGTCCGGCGATCACTACCACGTAGCGCAGCATGAAGCCGCCGATCAGGACGCTGACCGGGACCAGGATGTCCACGGCGCGATGGCTGTAGAAGGCCTTCTGGTAGACGATACGCGGCACAATCAGGGCCAGCTCGATCAGTGCCGGCACCAGCAGGCCGATGACCACCACCCAGAGCCAGAACAGCGTGGACAGTTCGCCACCCACCATGATAACCGCGATGGCCGCTTTGGCGTTGCCGATGGTCAGGTGCGCGTACATCACGAACAGGAACAGCGCCAGCAGTTCGAGTCCGATCAGCAGGGTATCGGTTGCCGATAACAGGAAACCGGTTTCATTGTAATTGTGTGTCTGCGTGTCCGACTGCACCTTGCGCTTCAACAGGGCGCGCACCAGGATGATGGCGGCGATGCCGGTCGAGATCGATGACAGCAGGAACAGCATGGCCAGTACCGGTGAGTTCCAGAATGGCCGGGAGGGCAGGGCGCCCAGCAGCACGCCGGTGTAGACCGCCACGCCGATGCCCAGCGGGATGCCGACCCAGGCGCTCAGGCGCCGCAGCATATCCCGGGTATCACCCGGAAGAGGGTTACGTGACAGGAAGGTATAGGCGTAGACCACGCTCACCATCAGAAAAGCGGTGAGCAGCCAGGTGCCGAGCGACATCGGCGACAGGTTGATCACCTTGTAGAGGTTGAGAAAGCGGAACCAGTGTCCGGCCTGGAACGAGCCCAGTTCCAGAACCAGCAGCGCGCTGCCGAGGGCGACCGGGATGGGCGCGATAAACGCTCCGTAGCGGGCGACATCGAAATACTTGCCACTCGGACCGCCGCGCAACAGCACCGAGGCGCTGGTGGTCAGCGCACCGGCACCCAGCCCGGCCATGAACAGATAGGCAACTACCGGAAGACCCCAGGTGAGTTCATGCATGGCCATTACCTCCTTGCATTCCCGTCGCGATGAGTGGTGACGCGGATGTATTGTTTCTGGAAGCGGATATCGTGTTCGTCCGCATAGTCGATGCCGATATAGAACACATTCGGTTTGGTGCCCATCTCGGGGCGCAGGACGGACACGGCATTACTCGCAATCATGCGCGAGATGCCGCTGTCTGGATCGTTCAAGTCGCCGAAGATGCGCGCCTTGTTGAAACACGATGCCACGCAGGCCGGCTCCATGCCCTGTGCCAGGCGGTCGACGCAGAAATCGCACTTGTCGGCCGCACCGGTCTCGGGATTGAGGAAGCGCGCATCGTAGGGGCAGGCCTGGATGCAGTACTTGCAGCCGATGCAGGTGTCCGGGTCAATCACGACGATGCCGTCATCGCGTATGTGGGTCGCGTTGGCAGGGCATACCGACACGCACTGCGGCTCCGAACACTGGTTGCAGAGACGCGGCAGAAAATTCAGCGAAACGTCCGGGAAGGTGCCTTTCTCGATATATTCAACCCAGGAGCGGTGCTTGCCCATGGGTACATTGTTTTCGCTTCGGCAGGACACGCTGCAGGCGTGGCAGCCGACGCACTTGCGGGTGTCTATCAGCATGCCGTAACGGGGCTTCCTGTCAGTCGCCGTCGCCAGTGCCTTGCCCGGCAGCGTGGTCGCGCCGACAACAGCGGCAGATGCAGCGCCCAGGCCTTTCAGAAAATCCCGGCGGCCGTGTTTGAGATGGGTTGCGTTGTTGGTCATCGCCGTATCCTCGCTGGTGACGGTTTTACAGCTTCACGATCTCGACAAAGGTCTCGTGCAGTGCCTGGTTGTTGGAGATCGTATCCGCGCGGTCTTCCATCAGCACCTGGTCGGCGGCGCCCTTGCCGTACAGGGTGGTCTGCCCGGCCGAGTTGGTGCCGAAGCCATGGGTGATGAACACCGTGTCCTTGCGGATACGCGGTGTTACATAGGCCTTGATGCGTACTTCACCCACCGGGCTGCGAACCTTGACGTATTCTCCGTCCTCGATGTCCTTCTCTTCGGCCAGGTCGGGGTTGATCCAGACCTCGTTTTCCGGGTGAATGGCATTCAGCCAGATGTTGTTCTGGTTGGAGGCGTGGGTGAACCAGGCATAGCGGCCGGTTACCAGGCGTTGTTTGCCCGGTTCCTCGACCACCGGTTCATAGACCGGCAGCGGGTCGTAGCCGTTGCGGCGGAAGCGTTCCGAGACGAACTCGATCTTGCCCGAGGGTGTCTTGAACTTCTGGTTGCCGTTACGATACTCGCCGAGCTTCAACCCCTGTCCCGGCGGGATCCACATGCCGTCCTTCACCAGGGTGGCGCGGTCGATGGGCAGTTTCTTCAGTTGTGCATCGATGTAGTCTTCCATGGTGAAATTGAATACATCGGCCAGTGGCGTCTCGAACTCGCGCCGCTTGTCGAGTGCGGCGCCGAGACCCTGGAGGATCTCCAGCAGGGTCTTTGCCTCGCCCTGCGGTTTCACCACGGGCTGGCGGATGCCCACGTACTTGGTTGTGCCCGCCGGTGTCCATAGTGGATCGAGGCGTTCCAGATAGAGGGTTTCGGGGAGGATGATGTCGGCCATCCAGGCCGTTTGCGACGGTTGAATATCAATCGCGCAAATAAAATCCATGGTCTCCATCATCCTCAATGTCTTGGCGCTGTCGGCGACAGAGGCCAGCGTGTTCTGCTTGTAGAGCATCCAGCCCTTGACCGGATATTTGCCGGTGCCGTTTAGGATGGTGTCGCGCAGATTGATGTAGCCGCCGTCTTCGTGGTGTGCCAGCGGAAAATTTTCTTCGTCAAAGCCGTCGAAACGCGGCGCGACCTCGACCGGTTCCAGTTCCCAGTCGAAGCTGCCGAGCTTCACCTTGCCGGCGTTGAAGAAGCTGGCGCCGCGGGTGTCGAAGGCACCGAGCAGCGCCATCAGCATCGGCAGGGTGCGGCGGAACTGGGCATCATTGGTGTACCAGGAACTGCGGCGTCCCGGGTAGACCACGACCGCCGGTGCCGCTGCCGCCATTTCGCGTGCCATCTTGATGATGGTACGGGCCGGGATCCCGGTCTCCTGTTGTGCCCATTCGGGCGTGTAGCGGGCGACATGGGCCTTGAGTTCCTCGAAGCCGGTGGTGACGCTGGCAACGAAGTCCCTGTCATAGAGATCCTCCATGATCAGGACGTGCATCAGTGCCAGCGTCAGTGCCATGTCGGTACGCGGCCGGATCGGCAGCCACTCGCCCTTGGAGGCGGTGACCGTCATGCGCGGGTCGATGACCACCAGCCTGGCACCGTTCTGCAGCCCGGCGATCAGGTCGCGGTTGTGCGGCAGTTCGAATGACTCCATGCGGTTTGCGCCGAACATTAGAATGTATTTTGCATTGACGAGGTCGGCATCGGGGACGCTGCCCATGGTGGCGAAATAACCGACATTGCGTGACGCCAGGCACAGGGTCGCGTGGCGTGCGAAATTCGGGGTGCCGAGGTACTTGCCGAACTTGATGAAGAACACCTCGGTCAGGTCGGTGCAGGAGGAGAACAGCAGACCCTCGGGGCCGTACTTCCCGATGATCTTGTCGATCTTGTCGGCCGTGTATTCGAAGGCCTCCTCCCAGGAGGCGCGCCGCCACTTGCCTTCACCGCGTGCACCCACCCGGATCATGGGGTGGGTGATGCGGTCGGGGTCGTACAACGCCATCACCCCGGCCTGGCCCTTGGCGCAAGTGCCGCCGGCCGTCTTGGGGTTGCGGATGTCGCCGTCGATCTTTTCCAGCACGCCGTCCACCACGTGGCACTTGATGCCGCAGCGGTTCACGCACATGTTGCAGGTCGAGGGGATCACCTCGCCGCGCGACCATGAATGGGCCGGCACCTTCAGTCCCCTGCTGGCCGCCTTGAATGAGCGCCACGGCATGGCCGCACCTGCACCGGTGGCCGCGCACAGTGTCAGAAAGCCGCGCCGGCTCAGGCCGGTCGGGGTTTCCTGTTTGCGTGGATCTGGTTTCATGACTGACTCCTTATCTCCGCTGGGCCGTGTGTGCTAATTGCAGGTGGCCGGGGTATCGGAATCCTTGGCACCGTTCACGGCAAACAGATAGATGTCCGCATAAAGTTGCTCGTCGGGCAGCTTGAGGAATTTTTTCGCCGCCTTGTTATGGTCCTTGATGCTCTCGCGATAGGCGTGGCTGATGTAGTAGCGCGCCGAGGGATTGGTCTTGCCGGAGGCGTCGTGCTTGTCCGCGTCCAGGTAGGCGCGCCATTCGGCCATGGTGCGGCCGGCGGGCGGAATGGCGGCCCCCGTCAAGTCGACGTGGCAGGCGGTGCAGACCATACGGAAATAGACCTGGCCGCGTTTCTTGTTGGCCTTCACGTCGGCCGCGAAGGCGTCGCCGACAACGGAGAACAGCAGGGCGGCAAGGGTAAGCCCGGCAAGGAACCGCTTGGACGACCTCATGATGCACCTCCTGGTTCGGGACCTCCCTAACTGGATTAATGCAGAAATTGAATTAATTTATTAGAATGTTTAAAACTGCTAACACTCTAATGTGAATGTAGACCAGCCCCCGACAAACGACAGGGGATCTCGCGGCTTGCTTGATGCAAATCAAACAGAGTCGAAATATTTTGATGGGCCTCTTGACCGTTGGAATTCGGGACCGGTTGGGGTTCCCCGGCCGTTCTATATATGAAGGGCAGATAAAGGTGTCAGGAACCTTTTCCTCGAATCATGTTCCGGCAGATGGATCATTAATCTTTGAAAAAGGTTCCTGACACCTTTATCTGCCCCCGACATGCGGGTCACGTGGTTATGGTTTGGCGATAACAGCCCCAGTGACGAATCCAACAAATCATCTGATTAACAACACCGGGGGCACCAGCATGGGCCCCGTAGCCTGGATCAGGGGGCATGAGCGACGAATCCAAAAGCCAAGGGAATACAAAAAACTTATAATCTATTGTTAATCAATATTATTTATCGAATTTCTGCTACCAGAGAGTTCATTTTGTTGCTAATGAGACACAAAAACAACACTATGTTGTTTTTTTGAAAAAAGTTGTTGCATTTTTGTTTTGAGGTGGTGTAAAGTACGCAGCGTGCAATGACTGATGAATTTAAATCACTTGAATTTACTTTACTGTGTTAGGGAGAAAATCATGAAAGCTAAACTTTTACCGGCAATGATCAGCGTTGTCCTGGCAGGCGGCATGGCCGCTGCGCAGGCTGACGTGCAGGTCATGGGCCACATCGACACCGCCGTCGTTTCTTATGATAACGACGGCACAGGTCCAGGTTCCGATGACGTCAACCTGGTGTGCACCACCTGTTCCGTGGGCTTCAAGGGTTCCGAGGACCTGGGCAACGGCCTGAAGGCGATCTTCAAGATCGACTTCCAGTACGACACCATCAATCGCAACAGCAATGGTTCCATCACCGATCGTGACCAGTGGCTGGGCCTGAAGGGCAACTTCGGCCAGGTCCGCGTCGGCACCATCTCTACGGTCTACAAGTCCCATGGCGCCATGCTCGATCCGCTCTACCGCACCGCCCTGGAGGGCCGTGCTCACGGTCTGCAGTCCAGCTTTCATACGGGTGCCGGCGAAGAACTCCGTGGTCGTGCCGACAACACCATTCGTTATGACAGCCCAAGCTTCAATGGCCTGAAAGTAGGTTTTCACTACACCCTGGACAGCGACGAGACCGACGGTGAAGACGAAGATCCGTTCGGTATCGGTGCCAGCTACGAAAACGGCGGCATCCTGGTGTTCGCGGACTACCTGGACAACAATCAGGGTTCTTCTGATCCGGATGGTGAAGTGAGCGCCTGGAAGGTCGGCGGCAAGTACAGCCTGAACAACTTCGCCGTCATGGCCCAGTATGAGCAAGAGGATGATGGTACTTCAGCT
>JAOTTU010000142.1 GCA_029864225.1 Gammaproteobacteria bacterium
TATACACCGTATCCGGTTGTCCGGCAGATCTATTTCATCGGTGCCCGCTCCGTGATTGTCATCCTGGTCACCGGCCTGTTCACCGGCATGGTGCTGGGTCTGCAGGGATACCACAACCTCAAAAAGTTTGGTTCCGAAGAGTTGCTGGGCTCGGCCGTGGCACTCAGCCTCATACAGGAGCTTGGCCCCGTGTTGACCGCACTCATGGTCATTGGCCGTGCCGGCTCTGCTATTTGTGCGGAAATCGGAATAATGCGTCATTCCGAGCAGATCGATGCTCTGGAGTGCATGGCGATCGATCCCTACAAGTTCCTTATTGCCCCCAAGTTCATTGCCGCGCTGATCTCGGTGCCGGCACTGACCTTCATCTTCAACGTGCTGGGCATCCTGGGTGGTTATCTCGCCGGTGTGGTGTTCCTGGATATTGCCAGTGGCGCTTATTTTCAGGGCATGTACGATAGTGTCGAGTGGGCGGATATCCGCCTGTGCTTTATCAAGTCCATGATCTTCGGTGTACTGATCGTCTGGATTGCATCCTTCAAGGGCTATTTCCTGCACCTCAACCGAACCGGGGTATTCGGTGCCGAAGGGGTAAGCCGTGTCACTACAGATGCCGTGGTGCTTTCATCGGTGACCATTCTGGTATGGGATTACCTGATCGGGTCACTGATACTCTCATAATGATGTATGTCCGCAGGACGAAAAAATTGACAATACGGGGTTGTTTATGAACAAGATGAATCTCGAAATGATTGTGGGACTCTTTTTGCTGGCAGGATTTGCCAGTTTCTCCTACATCGCCATCAAGATGGGCGATCTCAGCTTTTTCAATGAAGAGTCCTACCCTGTCAGCGCCCGGTTTATCTCCATTAGCGGGCTCAAGGAAGGCGCGGCAGTCGAGCTGGCCGGCGTCAAGGTCGGGACGGTATCAGGTATCGAGCTTGACTGGGGAGAGTACGAGGCCATTGTCCGACTTGACATCAACAAGCAGGTCAAGCTCCAGGAAGACAGCATCGCATCGATACGTACATCCGGCATTATCGGTGACCGCTTTATCAAGCTCACCCCCGGCGGATCGGAAGAATACCTGGGGGCAGGGGATGAAATTGCGGAAACCGAGTCGTCGATCAGTCTGGAGGAACTGGTTAGCAAGTATATATTCAAAAGCGAATAACAACCGAAAAGGGGGGATCCCGTGAAAAAGCTGCTACTTCTGTTTTTTTCCTGCTTGCCTGCCCGCCGCCGCTCCTGGCCCAGGACATCGATCCCGTCTCCTTGGGCAGCACAGCGGCACCCGGGAAAGTGGATGCACTGGAATCGTATTGCCCGCGCTCGGACCTTCCAATATTCGGGATTGCATCGGCCTGCTGGTGGATTCATATATAGATCTGACCGGCTACGCGTGGGAGAATCAGGACTATTGTGAGGTCAAGATCCTCGATGTTATCAACGATCTGTCGATCGACAAGGACACCTATGAAGGGATCAAAAAGGATGCCCTCGATACTTGCCTTTTCATTCGTGATGCCTGCATGCAGTATCGCCATCATAAGGTCGAAAACTAGGTCAAAGAGGTAATGAAAATGTTTAAACGTCTAGCTTTGATAATCATGTTGAGTGTCATCATGGCAATGCCGGGACTGGCATCCGCAGATTCCGCACCCATCGAATCTGTGCGTACAGCCGTGAATGCCATTATTGACATACTCAAGAACCAGGAACTCGATAAAGCGGTAAAGCGCGACAGGATGCGCGAGATCATTGACTCGCGTTTCGATTTCCTCGCCATGTCCCAGAGCACCCTGGCGACCAACTGGAGAAAGGCATCAAAGGATGAGCAGCAGCAATTCGTGAAACTCTTCGGCCAGCTCATTCAGAATACCTATATCGGACGGGTAGAGGCCTATACCAACGAAGAAGTGACCTATCCATCCGAAAAGATCAAGGGTAAACGTGCCGTTGTGGATACCCTGATCATCACCAGCACCGCAGACATCCCTGTAAGTTACAAGTTATACCTGAAGAATAACCAATGGCGGGTCTATGACGTGATCATCGAGGGGGTCAGTCTGATCAGCAATTACCGCAGCACCTACCAGGAGATTGTGAAAAAGGAAGGTTTTGCCAGCCTGCTCGCCAGAATGGAGGCGAAGATCGAGGAGATAACCAATCCTCCGTCCTGACGCGACTCGTCGCCCCTAGAAATACCGGTTGCCGCGTGCGGCTGTCAGGCGTTGCAGATATTCCTCTGCATCGATGGACTCATCTCTGGGCCGGCGATTGAGCATGTCCTGAATCGCCTCGTTGTCGCTGCTGCGGATCTCGTCGACCGTGCCGGTCATCAGTACTTGCCCATCGCCCAGCACCGTGATCCTGTCGGCGATCTTGAACGCGCTTTCCAGTTCATGTGTAACCACCACGATAGTGACCTTCATCGCAGCCTTGAGTCGCAGAATCAGCTCATCCAGCTCGGCCGAGACCACGGGATCCAGGCCCGAAGAGGGTTCATCGAAGAAGAGCAGGCTCGGATCCATAATGATGGAGCGTGCCAGAGAGGCCCTCTTGAGCATGCCGCCTGAGAGTTGTGAGGGCATCAGGTCCTCGAATCCCGCCAGGTTGACGACCTCGAGCTTCATGCGGGTCATGATGCGTATGGTGTTCTCATCCAGCCTGGTATGTATCCGCAGTGGCAACTCGATATTCTCCGCAACGCTCATCGAACCCAGCAGTGCGCCACCCTGAAAGGCAACGCCCATCTTGCGTCGCAGTTTGTAGAGCTCCCTGGTTCCGAGCCGGGTGATATCCTGCCCCAGGATGTTAATGCTTCCGGAAGTCGGTTTGTTCAGCCCCAGCAGATTGCGCATGAGCGTGGTTTTTCCTGAACCGCTCCCGCCCATGATGACCATGATCTCGCCGGTGTGGATATCGAGATCCACCCCCTTGAGAATCTCACGGTCTCCATAGTGGGTGACGAGCTTCTCGATTTCGATGGCATTTTCAGGTGCTGTGTCTGGCATGCGTTGCTACTCCGGGGTATTTGATACAGAACCGGGTAATCTTATTTATTGCTGGCCTATTGTGAACCGAAGACCAGCTGGTCTACAAGAGCGTGGGTGACGAATCGTTCCAATCAGTCGCTCCGCGAGGAGTGCCAGCAGGTCCTTCATGGCAGGGAAGCGCAGGAAAGATCGCGTTCAGTAAGCAGACTGCCTAAGTTATCGTTTTCAAGCAGAAATTCCGAATTCTCCACTCGTTAGGGCTGAAACATTTATTCTGAAACATCCGTTTGGACAAGCCGGGTGGGCATCCTCGTCAGGAATTTGCACGCCGGCGCATGAATTGCAGTAGCTGTTACTAAGATTGAATATTATCAGTCCCGTCCCGCCGTTTGTATTGACACCCCTGAACAGGGGGTCTAACTTTACTCAAAGCAGACTATAACAAATGCTGTCCTGCAGGTTGCATATAGCCAGAGTAGTACAGCTGGTATCCCTGACCATGCCCCTTCCTCGTAAAAAACAATGTTTGCGGTCTGTCAGGTGGCGGTTAGCAGTCTGTGCGTCTTGTGTTTTTCTGATCGGTGCCGGAGCTGCCCCGCAGACGGACGAGCCCGGTGATACCCGTGAACGTTTTATCAAACTTGATGGCGAGATACAGGCTATTAAGGAGGAAATCCTGGAAATCAACCGGGATATCCTGCTGCTCGAGGAGTTGTCTCTGTATCCGCATGCCCAGCAACTGATCGTCCTTGTTTCGGTCGCGAATAACAGTTCCATCAATCCGGCCACTATATCGCTGCAACTTGACGGGCATACAGTCAGCCACCATATATATAGCGGCACCGAGGAGGCCGCTTTGCAAGAGGGTGGGGTGCATCGACTGTACACCGGCAGGCTCACTGACGGCGAACACCGGCTGGAAGTATCCGTGACAGGAAAACAGGGCAGGGGCCAGGCCTATAACCAGCAACGCAGTGTCGTCATCACCAAGGCCCCCGGTCGCAAGTACCTGGAACTGCATCTGGGTCCGGTAGAAAACACGGCAGAACCGGGACTGATCATTCGCGAGTGGAAGCGCTGATGAACAATCCGGCGGTTGAAATAATGCGCGGTTTTCTATTCTGTCTGTTTATCGCGGCAACCGGTATAGCCTTGCCGGCCACTGCAGTGGCTCAGGATGCCGGACGCTTGCAGGAACTGCTCTATGGCGAGGCCCTGTTCCATTCGCATCAACAAGACTACCTGTCTGCAATTACCCGCTTGCAGCTGCTCGAAGAGCAGGGCCAGTTGCCACAGTCATCCACCGATACCAGGCTGACGCTGGCAAGAATGAAACTTGCCTACGGCTTGCATATCGAGGCCGGGTTTGATTTCCATGCGCTGCTTGGCGAGTACGTACCGGAAGCTGTCAGAAACCGCGCATGGTACGAGCTCGCCAGGACATTTACTCACAAGGGGTATTTCGAGGCGGCAGCGGAAGCACTGCAACATGTTCAGGGTGAAGTGCCCACAGATATAGTCGGCGACTATCAGTTGCTGCGTGCCACAGTATTAATGGCCCTGGATCAAAATCGCGAGGCAGCACAGGTGCTGGAGCGCTGGCAGGGGTCGCACGCGCTGGCAGCTTATGCACACTACAATCGTGGTATCGCTCTGGTGCGTGCGGGCGACCATGCACAAGCTGTCCCGGCTCTTGAAATGGCAGTTGGCATGCCGGCTGAGGGGGAAGAACTGCTCGCACTCAGGGACAAGGCCCGGCTGTCACTGGGTTATGCCTTTGCCAGGACAGACAAATATGAACTGGCACGGGAGCAACTGGAGGCGGTTCGTCCGCAAGGCCCGTTTTCGAGCCGGGCATTACTGGCACTGGGCTGGATTGCTCACAAACAGGGACGCAGTGAATCTGCACTGGTTTTGTG
>JAOTTU010000017.1 GCA_029864225.1 Gammaproteobacteria bacterium
AACCGGCACCCCTGCCCGGAACTTGCGCATTTGCCAAGCAGTTGAAATAAAGAGCAATTAATAAATTCTGTCCGCGGCCTCAACCCCTGCATCGGGCTGCCGATAGTATTCTTGAGCCTACTGCGGCAGGAGAAAATCCATGACCACCGTTTACGACATGGCAACCGGCAACATTCAGTCAGGACAGGATCAGGCGCATAGCTGCACCGATCAAGATGCAACTGTATCTGAAATCGCGTTACAGCTGGCGCAGGATATCGAATGCGACATCGCGCAGGACACCGCATCCATTCATATCATCCGCGCCCTGCTCAACCAGGGCTGATACTACTCCCCGATCCGCAGTAACAGCCCGCGACGCCGGGCGCTGTCGAATGCCTTGAGGAATATCCCGGCGCCCAACATCAACAGCAGACTATTCAGCATCACGGCCTGGATCATATGATCGGTCCTGAACACCTGGTCGAACATCACGGCACGCATGCCTTCGAAGACATGGCTTGAGGGTAGTGCCCAGGCCACCGCCTGCAACCAGTCGGGAAGCACCGAGACCGGATAGTAAATCCCGCTCAGCGGCGCAATGGCAAAGATCGAAACCCAGGCAAAGCTCTCCGCACCCAGCCCATAGCGCAGTACCAACCCGGATACCAGCAGGCCGATGGCCCAGCCCATTACCAGCAGGTTGGTAAAAAATCCCAGCAGCGGCAGGCCCAGTCCGAAGATCGAGTAATCGAACAGCGGGATCGCCAGCAGGGCGGCCCCGCCAACACCCGCCAGGGTGCGGATCAGGCTGATCAGCAGCAGCGCACTGACCAGCTCCCAGGGCCGCAGCGGACTGGCGAACAGATAGCCAAGGTTCCTGGAATACATTTCCTCGAAGAAGGCCAGCGACACGCCCAGATGTCCGCGGAACATTACGTCCCACAACATCACGGCGGCCAGCAGCACACCGGAGGCCTGCATCAGCCAGGTGCTGTTGGTGACAAAGAACTTTGTAATGAATCCCCACAGGACCAGCTGTACGGCCGGCCAGTAGAACAGTTCGAGGATACGCGGCCAGGAACCCCTCACCAGGTAGGTATAACGCAGCACCATGGCATGGATACGCCTCAGGGCATTCATGACGGCCCCTTCTCGGGTGCGCGCGCCACGTCGATAAACACCTCTTCCAGGGTCTCCCGGCCATAACGCTGCAATAGGGCCGCGGGCGAACCCCGATCGACGATCTCGCCGCGGCGCAGGACGATCACGTCGTCACACATCCGCTCCACTTCCAGCATATTGTGGGAAGCCATCAGCAAGGTCGCCCCGCTCTCTTGCTGATAATCCTTCAGGAAACGGCGAATGGTATCGGCTGTATCGGGGTCCAGCGAGGCCGTCGGCTCATCCAGCAGCAACACCTCCGGCCGGTTGAGTAGTGACTTGGCCAGCGCCACCCGGGTACGCTGCCCCGCCGACAGGGCCCCGTAGGGGCGCCCCATAAAGGATCCAATGTCCAGGTGGCCCGCCAGCGCGTCCAGCCGTTGCCTGACCTTCCTGACCCCGTACAGGCGCGCATAGACCGTGAGGTTCTCGCGTACCGAGAGACGCTGCGGCAGGTCCACGTAGGGGGAGGAGAAATTGATCCGTTCAAGCACCCGGTAACGCTGCTGCAGCATGTCCGTACCCAGCAGATAAACCCGGCCAGATGTCGGCAACAGCAGGCCCAGCAGCATGGACAGCAGCGTGGTCTTGCCGGCACCGTTACCACCGAGCAAGGCACACACCGAACCGCACTCGACACTGAAACTGACCCGGTTGACTGCCAGCACCTCATCGAAGCGCTTGCTGACATCCACCACCTCGATCACCGGGTCATTCATTGATGTCGCCCTCCGCCAGATCGTCAGCGGGTTGGCAGCAGGCGCCGCTGCCAGTAGCCGGCCAGGAAGGAGCCCGACAGGTTGTGCCAGATGCTGAACAACGCACCGGGCAAGGCGGCTGCCACCGAGAAGTACTTGATCGCCAGCGCGACAGCAAGCCCCGAATTCTGCATCCCCACTTCGATGGACAGGGTCCGGCATTCGCGTTCATCACACCCGAACCAGCGGGCAATCCAGTAGCCGCCCAGCAGTCCGGTCAGGTTGTGCGCCATGATGGCCAAGGTCGTAGCGGTTGCAATATTCGCCAGCTGCTCGCGGTTCAGGGCCACAATAATGACGATGATGATTACGATGGCCAGCACCGACAGCAGTGGAAATACGGAACGCACGGCGGCCAGCGGTTGGTGCAAGAAATGATTCAGCAGCACTCCGAGGGCCACCGGCAAAAAAATGATCTTGAAGATACTGTAGATCATGTCTACGGCCGGCACCGGGACCGTCTGGCCTGCGTACAGCAAGGTCAGCAGCGGCGTGGCAACAATGGCCAGCAACGTCGATACCGCCGTTAGGGTGATCGACAGCGCGACATCACCACGCGCCAGATAGCAGATGACATTGGAGGCCGTTCCGCCCGGACAGCAGCCTACCAGGATGAGGCCGGCCGCCAGTTGCGGCGGCAGGGCCAGGACGATCGCCAGCACCCAGGCGGCCAGTGGCATGACCAGGAACTGCAGCCCGACACCCAGCAGCACCGGGAAGGGGCGCCGCAGCACCGTCAGAAAGTGGTAGCCGGTGAGCGTGATGCCCATCCCGAACATCACCAGGCCGAGCAGCGGCACGATCGCGGGCTTTAGCGGGATAAACCACTCGGGTACCAGGTAGGCCAGCAGCGAACCGAGCAGGGCCCACAGGGGAAACAGCCGTGTCACCTGTGCGGCCAGCATTAACCGCCCTGTCCAGCTGCACCACCCGCCCCGGGTCGGACAACGATCTCGCCGTTTTCAACGCTGGTGGGCACGGGCGTGAGGTGGTCACCCGCACAGGGGCCGGCCACGCAGAAACCGTCCTGGATATGGAACAGGGCGTCATGCGTGGCACACTGAATGTGGTCCTGTTCGAGATTAAGGAACTGGTCCGGCACCCAGTCCAGCGGACCACCGGTATGCGGGCACTGATTGAGATAACCGTAGGCCCGGTCACCCTGGCGCACGACAAAGACCTCCCCGGGACCATCGGGAAGTTCCACGGTCATTGACCTGCTGCCGGGGTCTGCGAGTTCATCGAGTCGGCAAACTATAAATTTTGCGTCTGTTACAGGGGCCATTGCTCAGGAGTCTGCCTGGACCAGTCCGGCTAAACCGGTCTGACCACATTTTTTCCCGGCCAGTATACAGGCCTGCCTGAGCCGGGACGCTGCCTCGAGGCCGGCAAGGTAGCCGTGAATCACGGCGGCGTTGAAGGTGTCCCCGGCCCCCAGGGTGTCGACGACCCGGGACGGGGCTACCGCCGGCTGTTTGCGGAACCTGCCCATCCGGTCCAAAGCGACGGCGCCTCGCTCGCCCCAGGTGCAATACAGGTCCGCCTGCGGGCTGGAGCCGTGAACAAAGCGCAGCAGCTCTTCCGGGGAGTCATACCCGTGTGAGCGGGCGTAGTCGCGCGAAAACAGCAACACATCGACAAGACCGAACAGGGCCTCGATACCCGGGCGGGGCTTTTCGATTTCAAGCGAGCGGGGTATCGACGGGAACCGGCTTTGCGACGAGCGCAACATCAGGCCCAGCTGCCCGATATTGCGGCCCTCGAAATGCAGCCAGTCGCAGGACTTCAGATCAAGCGACTCGAAGTCGGCACAGGTATATTCCGGCAGGTCACGGTAGTGCACGATGGTACGCGAACCACTCTCGCTATTCACCAGAATGGATGATACCGGCATGCTGCCGCTATCGAGCATGCGGGAGGCAGTGGTGTCGATACCGCTGGATTCGAGGTCGTCGCGGACAAAGCGGCCTTCCGCCGTATCGACCAGCACCCCTGCCCAGCTGCAGGTGTGCCCCAGCTGACTCAGGACAACCAGGGTGTTCGCGACATTGCCACCGCGGCTGACGGTCCTGTCAATGCAGCGGACCTCATCATTCTCCTGCGGGTAACGATCCACTGCATGAATGATGTCCAGCGTTGCGTTGCCGATACCGAGAATTTGCGCCATGCCCGCAGACTACGGCGCTGCACGCCGTTGTCAACCAGGCAGGGAGGACGGCCGCGGCCGGGGCGGGGGTTACTTCACGCGCACTACGCGGAAGCCGAGATTATCGATGCGGGTATCCTGATTATAGTATCCGCGCTTGTTGCTGCGCAGACTGTCGACCGGGCTGGTGTAGCCCCCGCCACGGGCTACCCGCTGGGTGCACCCCGGCCTTTCCCTGGCGCTGCCATCCGCAGGGGCGCCCTGGTAACTCGGGTGATAGCAGTCCTCGGTCCACTCCTGCACGTTACCGGCGGTATCGTGCAGGCCCAGGCTGTTGGCCGGGAAACTCCCCACGGGGGCTGAGCTGTTTCCATCCCATTCGCTGCCGCAATTGAAGCAGTTTGCCATGGTTGTGTTTGCGGCCGGACCCCACCAGTGGTCGGTTGTCGTGCCCGCACGCGCTGCGTATTCCCATTCCGCCTCGTTTGGCAGGCGGTACTGATGCCCGGTCTGCTTCGACAACCAGCGGGTATACGCACGTGCATCATTCCAGGTCACATTGATGACCGGACGGTCACCCCGGCCCCACTTTTCATCATGGGGGAGACGGCGCCCGGTTGCCCGTGCAAAGCGGTCATACTCGGCGAAGCTTACCTCGTATTTGCCGATCGAAAACGAGGCCAGCTCGACCCGGTGCTGCGGTCGCTCCTCGAAAATCATTGAATTTCCCGCACTGCCCATCAGATAACTGCCTGCAGGCAGCTCCAGCATCAGCGGCCCGCGCCCGCCACCACCCAGTGCATCCCTGAACGAGCGCCTGGCCTTTGGCAACTCAACAACCGGCGGTTGTGCGGCCTTGTCGGCTGTCTGCGCCGGGGCCTTGGCAACGGCACTGCTGGCAGCGGGTCGCGCCTCGATGGCCGTGTTCGGCACCGGCTTGATCTCCTGCATGGCGGCATCGTCCCCCTGTTTTGCGGCGGAGTCAGGCCATTGCGGCAGACGAAATTCGGACCAGGCCGCTCGGGCCTTGTCCATGTTCACCAGGCCGAGGAACTTCGCCATCGGGTCTTCCACGCTCAGCATGAGCCAGAATACCAGTCCGGCAATGCCGGCCACGCCGAGCCCCATCACGGCGCCCAGCCAGCGGCGCTTGCCCCCGTTACCTTCATCAACGACATATTTGAATTCAGCCTTCCCCCCGCTCCCGGCGGAAGCTCGCTGTCTTGCTGAGACTAGTTTTCCGTTGTCTTCCGGTGCGGAGGCAGCGGTCATTGCCTCTGCCGGATCAATCTTTTCCAGCTGCTGGAGCAGCCGGTCCCTGTGTTCGGTAACCTGTTCGAGCTCGGCCTCGGCCTCGGTGTGCCGGCGGACGGCGATTTCGATATTCATCCTGGCATCCTCGAGCTCTTCGCGCAGCCGTGTCGTGTCTGCATCCTCATGACCCTCACCCGGGCCTGCTGGTTGAGATGCCGTTGCTGATTTAGTACGCAGTGCGCTTATCCGTTTCTCAAGCGCCTGGCGGCTGCTCAGGGCCTCGTCACGCTCCTGTGTCAGCTGTTTCAGCTGTGTTTTGAGCCCGACAATTTCGGCTTTCGCGTGGGCCCGCTGCTCCCTCGCCACGTCCAGGTCGGAACTACTGCGCTCCCGCTCCTGCTCCAGTGACAGGGTCGCCTGCTCGCGCAGTTGCTCGAGCTCGGCCTGCAAAGCGGTCACCTGCTCATTGGACTGTCCCTGCTGCTCCAGTTCATGCCGGAGTCGCGTCCGCTCTTCCCTGCGCGCCTCTTCCCTGGCCTGCTCCAGGATTTCCGCCTGGCTGGCAAGCACGCCTTCATGTTTTCCGGCCACCTCGGCGAGTTGCTGCTTGAGTTCCTTCTGTCGTGCCGCCATTTCGGCGCGTTCCTCGGAGCGTGCGCGGCGCTCCTCGGCCAGCTCATTCCTCAAGCGCTCATCATTCTCCAGGGCCTCATCCTGCAAGCGCTGCAGGTCCTCGGCTGACTGTTCCAGTGTCTTGCCAAGACGTTCAATCTGCCCGTGCATCTCCCTTTCGAGATTATTCTTGCTGTCCAGATCTCCACGCAGCTGCTGAATCGCCACCAGATGCTCCTGCTCCAGTGCCTTCACCTGTGCTTCATGCTGCAGCAGCACCTGCCGGCTTTCCTCCGATTGCTGTTTCGCCGCCTGCATCTGATCGAACAGCTCGTTGACAGTCTGTTCCTTGCGTTCAAGTTCCTGTTGCAAGGCATCGGCCCGGGCCATCTGTTCGCCAGCACCCTGCTCCACGCGGCGGGTACATTCCTGCTCACCGGCGAGGCGCTCATTCAGCACCTGGATCTCCTTATCAGCCGTATCCTTTAAAAAGGCGATGGAATCATTCAGCTGGTCTATTTCCTCCTGCCGGGCATTTAAATCGTGTTCCGCAGCGGATAGCTTATTCTCCAAATCGTCGCGTTCCGATGCCAGCGCCTCAAGCTCGTCTGCGAGCTGCTCCTGTTCCTGCTGCATCTCGTCATGCTGTTGCTGCTGCTGTTCGATCCGGGCCTCACTTTCCTCCTTATAACCCTGTAACGCAGCCTCCAGGCGTTGCTGCTCCATGCTGGCGACTTGCTGCGCCTGCTCCAGCTGTCCGCCAAGATCGGCAAGCTTTTGCTCGTAGACTGTGATTTTTTCACTGGAGCGGTTGCGCTCCGACTCGTGTTCCTGCTGGAGTGATTGCAGCCGATCGAGCATCGCCTGCCTTTCGGCCTCCAGGCCCCGGGCACGCTCGATCACCTCCTGATGCTGAACCTTGAAGTGCTGATTTTCGCCCTGCTGGGACTCGATTTCCTGTTGCAGTTGCTGGATCCTTGCCTGGCCGGTGTCACTTTCAGACCGGCTGGCCTCGAGCTGCTCCTGGACCTCCTGGCGCTCGCGCTGCAGCACCTCGACCTGGTTCTCCAACTCCTGCCGGCCGGCATTGGTGCGGTCGAGTGCCTCTGTCAGTTGCCGATTGCGCTCTTGCAGCCCCTCCGTCTCGGCGCTATGCCGTCTGCCCAGTTCGTCCAGTCGCTGCTGCAATTCTTCGACCTTACCCTGCACATCGGCCAGCCTTTCGCCGAGCTCAGCGTTCTCTTGCTGCGACTGCCCCAACCGCTGGTTGAGCTGTTCAAGCTCCGCGCCGCCTTCCTGCAAGGTCGAATCCGATTGTTCCTCTGCGGCCTGCTTTTCCTGCTGCAGGGCTGTAATCTCCTGCTGTAGCGCCTGGGTAAGCTGCTCGGAGCAGGCCAGGTCGGCACGCAGGTCTTCCAACTGTTGCTGCTGCACCTGTGTTGACGACTCCGACTCGGTCCTGGACTGGTCGATCTGCTCATGCGCTGCCTGCAGCTCGGCCTGCAGCGCTTCCACCTGACTGGCGGCCTGTGAGAACTGTTCGCGCAGGGTCTGCAGCTCGACGCGCTGCGCCGATAATTCAGTGTTCAGACCCTCCCCGGTGGCCTGCTTTTCCTGCTGCAGCGCCGTGATCCGGGCCTCCAACTCCCCGCCATACCGCCTTGACTGCGCCAGTTCTGTACGCAGCGTCTCCACCAGGCGCTGGTGTTCCTGGGGTTGTTCCTGAAGCTGCGCCTGAGATTCGATCTGTAACTGACTGATCTGTTCATTCGCGGCCCGCAGCTCGGCCTGCAGGGCCTCCGCGTGCTGCGCGTACTGGATGGATTCACCTTCAAGGTGTTCAACCTGCAGCCTCCAGGACTGTTTCTCCGCCTCGACCAGTTGCTGCAGCTGGCGCTTTTCCTGGTCGGTTTTGCCAGTCTCGGCCTGGAGCGACCGAATGCGGTCATTTGATTCCTTTAGTTCAAGCTGTAGCTGGTTGAGGCGTTCCTGATAGTCGTGCCGCAATGCAGCTTGCTGATCGCGCAGCAACTGTTTCTCTTCCTCTGCGGATTGCAGCTGCAATTGTTGCTTGAATGAATTGTCATCTGCCCGCTGATGTGCGTCCACCTGCCGGCGCAGCGCTTCATTTTCCCTGTGCAGTGCCTCGATCTCGGTCAGCTGACAGCCATCATCGGCAGCTGTCTTGTGCGGTGTGAAATTGATAACCTCTGCATCATCCTGCAGCGCTCCGCTCGCACTCTCCTGCGTCGCAGCAGAATCCGGCACAGGCAGGCCCGCCTGGGCACGCTCATCCGGGGACATCCCGCTGAGACCGGCCTCGAGGACGTAGACCTCGAGGCCCTTGTGACTCAGGATGAATGCCGCGGAGACACTGCGGCTGCCCGTATCGCAGCAGATAATGTATTGCGCATTGAAAACCAGCTCGGCGAGCTCACTACGCAATGTCGACAGGGGGACGTTGACGCTCTCTTCGATCGCGCCCTCTTCGTATTCACCTTCCGATCTGACATCTATCCAGACCGCACCCGCATCAACCATTGCAACTGCGACATCATAGCTGACAAAGCGGACCAGCGGCTTCTGCAGGAGCTCAACGAAATCCTTCTTGGCCAGGCGCATCAGCATGCCATCGGTCAACATGGTGACTGTGGCATTACGCAGGCTATCCGAGACCAGTGCCTCTTCGCCGAAGCATTCACCGTTAGACAGTTCGGCAAGCACCTGGTCCTCCTCGTGCGCTGAGGTTTTCCGGGTGATAAGGCAACGTCCACTGTGAATGGTATAAAAGAAATCTCCTTCATCACCCTGGCGGACGATGACCTCACCGGCCTGTACCGGGAGCGACTGCATTTTCATCAGCAGGCGCTGGATTCCAGCCGGCGGTATCTTCTCAAATGCCTCCGACTGGAGCATGCGGGTCATCCAGTCTTGATTGTTGTCGGAATTGATCTCGGTCACCTCGGCACCGGGAGAGTGGTCCCAGGTCAGAAAGGCATCGAGCAGGCTTGAGTCGATGCGGGCAATCACCACCTTGGTGACGGCCCGCGCAGACAGTGTCCGGGGTTGCTGGCTGGCGACAGGATAACGGCTGAAATCCGTACCCGCCTCGATTTCACTGGTCACCTTCCTGCGGCCGTCTATCAGGTTGACCTTGCCGTCGAGCAGATAGATAGACTGGTTGTCACGGTCACCCTTGCGGAACAGGTAGTTTCCCGAGCGGATCTCCTCGACCACAATCTTGTCCATGACCTCGGCAAATCGCTCGGCCGACAGCGCGTTCAGCGGCACAAGTTCCTGAAGGGTCTTTTTATCGGTAATCTTTTTCTTGAATGCTCTCATTTTCCTGTATCCACCGTCTGGGCGGGTAGCCGGTAGTGTCAACCAATAGAGGTCCTGATACGGGCCCTTGCCGCACCCAGCTTATCGGCCGAAACTGCTTTGAATTTAGGGTAGTATGCAAATCGGGCCGGATGACAGGCCAGACGCGCACTGGAATGCACCGGCCGGCGTCCACGGACCGTTGTGGCTGCCCCACATGGCGCCTTTTTGGTGGCAATACAGCGGGCAAAACCGTGCGCAAGATCACATAGACACGGCCATACAACGCGGCTTGATAGAGAATTTTTACAGGACTATCATGGGCTTGAGTAAACAACGAAGCGGAAGAACCATGACAGTACATGGATTTGCCAGCGCCCAGGAGGCCGAGACGGCCTTTTACGAGGCGTTCGAGAACGCCGACCTCGAAGCGATGATGCAGGTATGGAGCCAGGACGATGATATCGAGTGCATTCATCCCCTGGGCGACAGACTGGTGGGCATCGCTGCGGTCAGCGAAAGCTGGCGCCAGATACTCTCCCGTGGCAAGCGTATACAGTTCCAGTTAAGGCGATCCAACCGCTTTCAGAATGAGCAGCTGGCAATTCACAGTCTGTACGAAAATATTTCCATCGGCGGAAAATCACAGCCGCCGGTTGTCGCGGTTAATATCTACCGGTTCAACGGAAGCGGGTGGCATATGATCCTGCACCACGCCTCACCGGCAACCAGCATTAAAGACGAATCCGGCAAGCATGCCGCCGGCACAGACCGGACCATACACTGAGAAATTCGCAAAACTCCTATAAATATAGTGTTTTGCGCGATCTATCTAGACAGGTTTATTACCCCAAAAAAGCTTTCCCCCTGCTTGCACAGCCGACGTCATGGGCCCTGGTGATGATTACCGGTCATGCCGGACAGCCCTCCTGACATTGGTTTTATAGTTTGTTTGCAATCGCAGATAAATCACTATCTCCTGAAACACTGGTATAGAAGGGATTTACCGCGATTAAAACTCTTTAACATTTTTTTTATTGTGCTATCTTACGCCTGCAGTTTTACTAATCACTCACACAGAGGAGCTTAATCGAATGGCTGTGAAACGGAAGACCAAGGCGAAGAAGAAGGCTGCACCTGCGAAGCGTGTTACCGCGATCAAGGAAGCAATGACCAAGTCGGCAATGATGGGGGCGATTGCTGATGATACCGGACTGACCAAGAAAGAGGTTACCGCTGTTTTCGATTCTCTTAGCGCCGTTATTAATGGTCATCTCAAGAGAAACGGCGCAGGCGTCTGCACCCTACCCGGTCTGATGAAGATCAAGACCGTGCGCAAACCGGCAACGCGCGCGCGCAAGGGGATCAACCCGTTCACCGGTGAAGAGATGATGTTCAAGGCCAAGCCGGCACGTAACGTGGTCAAGGTTCTGCCCCTGAAGGGTTTGAAAGAGATGGTCTGAGTTGTACAGAAACCGGGGTCACGCTGGTGATCCCGGTTTATTTTATCCCCTGCAAGCAACCGGCCGGTCAGTGGCCGGAATCCCCGACAGCAATCAGGTCTCCATCGCCAGCAGCTTGGCACGAATAAACTCCCGGTGGGGCACATGCAGAAGCTCGGCAACCCTCCTCACCAGGTGCTCTTCATGCTTGTCTGTGTAGCCGTCTGCACAGATGATCTGCCATAACATCCTGATGATCTGCAGCTTGTCCTGATAGTCACACTCGCGGTTAATCAGCCGGGTAAAGGGATACAGCGAGGTAGAGTGCTCTGCCTCATGCTCGGCGGCACGGGTGATTTGCTGCGTGGTTTCAGGGGACAATCCGTAGTGTGTCTCTATCGCCCTGCAGATTGCCTGGCGTTCCTCGTCGCTGACATGCGAGTCTGCACGCGCCACTTCCATTAGCAATGTAGCCGTTGCCAGTTGCAGGGCGCGCCCGTTCTCATCAGCACCCGCCTGCTGGGACCCAGTATATTTAGCCAGAAGGTTCTTGATTGACGTGATCATTGCTGCCGGGCTAATTCACGTATCCGCCGGTTGTATAAACGCCATCCCTGAACTCATCAAAGAACTCGCCCACCAGCGGATGATTCACCGGCTCGAGGCTGTCGTCCCCGGCAAGGTTGCGTTCGGCGACATAGGTTTCGTACTGCGCGTCATGCACCAGCACATGATACCAGGGCTCGCCCTTCGGCGGCCGGCTCTTTGCCATGTTCTCATACCATTCATCCGTTCCCTGAAAATCAGGGTCCACATCGACTACCACGCCACGGTAATCGAATAGTCTGTGGTACACGCATTGACCGATCGAGTATTTCGCCTGTTTCATTGCCTTAGTCCCTGTTTTTCCGGAACATGATGGGAATTAGCCATTCTGCGGCTTCACAGGATATGACAGAATCCACAACAGCAAGTTCGGGTATAATTTCCTGCATCAATCGCGGCCCAGACCGCGTCCCTGGCAGGGTTAATCCGGAAAACACTTCGATGGAAGGCAAACAGCATATCACCCGGCACAAGGTCGTCACCATGCAATATTCTCTGCGCAATGCCCAGGGGGTGAGCGTGCGTGAGGCGGCAGGCACACCGGTAAAATACCTGCATGGGGCCGGTACGCTGTTTCCGAAACTCGAACAGGCGCTGGATCAGCACACAATAGGCGACATTGTCACGCTCAGACTGCTGCCTGACGACGCATTCGGAAAGCGCGACATCGACCTGCTGCAGCAGGTGCCGCTGAGCAGCTTTCCGCACGGTGAGAACATTGAGGTCGGCGGCAAAGTGGTAGGTCAGAGTGAAACCGGGGAGGAAGTGAACTTTGCCGTTGTTGATATCAAGGATGGTATTGCGCATCTCGACGGCAATCACCCGCTGGCCGGGCAGACCCTGGTGTTCGAGATCGAGGTGCAGGGAATCCGCGACGCCTCGGACGCTGAGATTGCCCAGGGCAAGCTGCTCGAATAAGCCCGGGCGGGCTTATTTGCGGTAGCGGAACCGCGTACCCTGGTATGACAGCTGGACCCCGTCGGGGAGAATCTCTTCGATCACGGCACCGCTTTCCAGGCGGTCCCCCGCGCGGTATTTCCGCAGATTGATCAGTACGAAGCGCCGCTGCGGGTCGGCATCATAGACATGCACGTCCAGCGGCGGCAGTTCGAGACCGCTGCGAAACTCAAGCGACAGGTCTACCCAGTCTTTCAACCCCTGTTTCGGGGTCTCCACGGGCGCTGCCTGCACGGACGCCGCAGCCACCGGCGGCTGCGCTTTCCCGGAGGCTGCCGGCACGACCGCTGCGCTGCCCGCGGACTTCCCGGCGGGTGACGCAGTGGTTACCGGTGGAATGACCGGGACAGCGGCATCCGGCCGGTCCTGAAACAGCACCGTCTTCGGCACCACTTGCATTGCAGCGGTTGCCCTGTCTACCGGCACGGCCGGCTGCAATGAACCAGATGTGTCCTGTGCAAGTCCGGTAACCGGGCTTTCGGCCGTGTGCGTGACACCTGTCCCGGTGTCACGGGTCGCCAGCAGGACCATCAGCCCCCCGTTGACCACCAGCAACGCGACCAGTATCCAGATCCATCGAAACGAGCGCTGCGCCGGGTGCACCGCCTGATGGGCCGATTCCAGGTCCGGCACGGCCCCTGCCACCCGCTCCTGGTCCGCCTTCCTCAGGGCTTCGAGAATATAGGACATGATTCAGGATATCCCGCCTGCCAGCCTCGGGATACCCGACTGTCTGGAGAGTGAATTGAGTTGAATGATGGTGTGCCGGCCGACCACCCCATCGGGCACCAGGCCACGGGAACGCTGGAAGGCCAGCACCTGCTGGTGCAGGCCGTCGTCGAAGTACAGGGGATTGTCGGTAGAGAGGTCGACCCCCTGGATCGTTTCCAGCTGTTGCCGCACCCAGCCGACATCTGCCCCCCTGCTGCCAAGCTTCATGTACAGGTTCCCGGCCGGCGGTGCCCGCATCAGCATGGCGAAGTCGCCATACCAGTGACGATCAAGCTGATCGACGGGCAAACGGTACAGCTCGCCTCCCAGCACCAGCTCGGCGCTGTCCCGGTCGAGGTGCTGCAGGGTAACGGGGACCCGCTGCCCATCAGTGGCCACCAGGGTGAGTATGACCGGCCGGTCGAAATGCCTCAGCGAGGCCCAGGTGCCCTTCCCCACCACACAACGCAGTCCGTTCTCCGTAGCGAAGTTACAGAAGTCCGGTTTCACATCAGCGGGCAGTTCCATCGACCACTGGGCGAACAGGGCTGTCCAGGCATGCCGGTAGTAGGACGTGTCCGCTGCCAGCAACAGCTCGGCCAGAGATTCTCCCTGCAGACTGTCACCGTCGTCTGTTGGCGGCTGGCTGGCGACGGCCGGGGGCCTTGCCGTGTCCGCTGCGGGCGCGAGCGCCGGCGTGGCGGACGGCACTGAAGCCGGGCCGGGCCGGCGCACCTCCTCGTCAACGCTGAGCGCGGCGCGTATATCCAGCGGCTGCCAGGGCTGGTAATAAAAAACGGCGATGGCAATGGCCGCAATGGCAAGCCCGCCGACGGCCAGCGGCAACCAGCGCCGCCGCTCCGACACAGCGGGTCCCCCGGCCAGCAGCTCCTCAGCGGCCTTTTTGATAATCCTTTTATCAATCTGCAACTTGCCCTCGACATAAGCACCCAGCATGGAACGGTCGCAGAGCACATTGATCAGGCGGGGGATACCACCGGACAGGCGCTGGATATGATCAATCGCAGCCGTATTGAAGACATCAGTGGAGAGACCGCTGATCTGCAATCGATGCCGGATATAGGCGCCGGTCTCCTCCCGGGTAATCGGTTCGAGGTGATAGCGAGCCGTGACCCGCTGGGCGAGCTGGCGCAAATCATCACGCGCCAGCATATCGCGCAGTTCCGGCTGCCCGATCAGGATGATCTGCAACAGCTTTTGGGTCGGTGTCTCCAGGTTGGTGAGCAGCCTCACCTGTTCCAGCACCTCGGCACTCAGGTTCTGGGCCTCGTCGATGATCAACACGATGCGGCGGCCTCGGGCGTGGGCAGCCAGCAGGTGCCGATTGAGGATATCGGTCAGGATCTTGATGCTGTGGATCTCCGGCGGGTATGCCGCACCCAGTTCATCACATACCGTGGCGATCAGCTCTTCCGCCGTTACCTTCGGATTGAGTACCAGCGCGATATCGACATTCTCGGGCACCTGTTCGATCAGGCATCGGCAGATGGTCGTTTTGCCGGTGCCCACCTCGCCGGTGAGCTGCACAAAACCGCCGCCCTCCCCCAGGCCATACAGGAGATGGGCCAGCGCCTCCCGATGGCGGCTGCTCATATACAGAAAACGCGGATCCGGCGTGATCGAGAATGGCCGTTCCGCGAGATTGAAATGCTTCAAGTACATAGCTTGCTCGATGGGCACAGTGCGTTT
Source organism: Gammaproteobacteria bacterium (assembly GCA_029864225.1). Taxonomy (GTDB): domain Bacteria; phylum Pseudomonadota; class Gammaproteobacteria; order UBA9214; family UBA9214; genus CAMYJZ01. The sequence goes on from JAOTTU010000017.1 coordinate 14,661, forward strand.
GACGGCCCGGACACCCTTTTTAACACCAGACTAGCTGCACTTCAAAGCGCTGCCTGGACTCATTGATGTGGCAAGGTCTGAAGAACCTATAATAAACGGGCCAGGCACCGCGGCCACGACAGCATCGGCCAAGCGCCTTCCACGGCCGCAATTCTGCCTGATAACCGCACCACCGGGTGCTGGAGGCGATAGCCGGCAGGCTGGAAACCTTGCTTGCAGAGGATAAGGAAGCGACCGGCAGCGAGTGGGCCGGCCGGGCTGGCCAATCGCTATGCAGGCGTCAAAAGTCGCGAGCGGCGTGCTGCTGCTCGACGACCGGCGAATGCAACACCAGGTCCATATTGCGCCAGCCATCGAGATCCACGTAGTCCAGCTTGCCGTGGATGTCCTCCAGAACGATGTGACTGCGTTCTCCGGACGTGTAGAGGATTGCCCTGACCTGAATCAACTGGCCTGAGAGGTTGCTGTACCAATAACCCGGAATGGGCTTTTGTTGCAGAAACATATTGCCTCCTCCGCCAGGGTCAAACCCCAACGCGCACGGTTATTGTTATTGATGTCGATCCAGTCAATCCGGCCTGAAGCTACTTTGACTACATTTATACCCGATAACGGCTGCCGTGATCAATGGGCCAGAGGTATTAGCTCGGTCAGCCGCATTTGGACTCGCCGCAGTTCAGGCAGGTCAGGCAACCGTCCATCTGTACCGCCGCCTTGGTATTGCACTTGAGGCAAAGCTGCGAGCCCGCGGGGAAATCACCCGGGTCCTCGGCTTCCGCTGTCTCCAGGGCCGACTCGTACTGGGCACGTTTTTCCTCCACCAGTTTCTTCTGGTGTTCATCGAGTCCATCGTCCTTCAACAGGCCGATCATGCGCATGTGACATTCGATCGCGTCGCCGATCTCGCCCACCAGTGATGGCATGTACTTGCCACCCTTTTTGAAGTAGCCGCCGCGCGGGTCGAAGACCGAACGCAGTTCCTCGACCAGGAAGGTGACGTCACCACCCTTGCGGAACACGGCCGAGATAATCCTTGTCAGGGCCACGATCCACTGGAAATGGTCCATGTTCTTGGAATTGATGAATATCTCGAAGGGCCGCCGTAATTCGTTCTCGGTACCGGCGTTGAGAATGATGTCATTGATGGTGACATACAGGGCGTGCTCGGAAAGCGGGGTCTTGACCTTGTAGGTCGACCCGATCAGCATCTCCGGTCGTTTCAGCTTCTCGTGCAGCTGGACGATATTGTCCTGCGGCACAGGTGCCGGTTGTGCCTCGTTCGCGGCTGGCGCCTGCAGCTCTAGCTGCGACTCGTCCCTGCCTACCTTGTAGTCAACAATCTTTTTCTCGATACGTATTGCCATGTTCTGCTCCTGCGAATTTGTTCGTGTACCGGCTGGTCAGAATTTCCCGTAGTAGCCTTCCTTGAGGGCATCATAGAGGTTGGCGGCCGTGTGGATCTCGCCGTCGTATTCGACCTCCTCGTTGCCCTTCAGGCTGATCGTGGTGCCATCTTCCAGGGTGAATTCGTAGACCGTGTTCTCCAGGTCCTTCTCCTTCACCAGCACACCCTGGAAGGCCTCCGGGTTGAAGCGGAAGGTGGTGCAGCCCTTCAGGCCCTGCTCATAGGCATACAGGTAGATATCCTTGAAGTCCTCGAACGGGTAGTCCGTCGGCACGTTGGCCGTCTTGGAGATGGAAGAGTCTATCCATTTCTGCGCGGCGGCCTGTATATCGACATGCTGTTTCGGGGTGACATCGTCGGCCGCGATGAAATACGCCGGCAGGGCATGTTCGTCGTCGTCCATGCTGGCAATCGCCCTGGGATTGACCAGCGCCCGGTAGGCCAGCAGCTCGAAAGAGTACACGTCCACCTTTTCCTTGCTCTTCTTGCCTTCACGGATCACGTTACGGAAATAATGATGTGCAAAACTGGGCTCGATGCCGTTGCTGGCATTATTGGCCAGCGACAGGGAAATGGTGCCGGTTGGGGCGATGGAACTGTGATGGGTGAAACGGGCGCCGGTCTCGGCCAGCTGCGCGACCAGCTCGGGCGCCTGTTCAGCCACGCGCTGCATGTAACGGCTGTACCTTGCATGCAGTACCTTGCCCTTGACCTTGTCGCCCGGCAGGTAGCCGTCACGGCGCATCTCGGGGCGCTTGCGCAGGATCTCCTCGGTGACCTCGAAGTCCTCTTCCATGATCGGTGCCGGGCCCTTCTCCCGGGCCAGATCCAGTGCGACCTGCCACCCGGTCAGGGCGAGTTCACGGCTAACGCGCTCGGTAAATTCCACCGACTCGGCTTCACCGTATTTCATACGCAGCATGGTGACCGTCGAGCCCAACCCCAGGAAGCCCATGCCATGACGGCGCTTGCCGAGGATTTCATTGCGTTGCTTTTCCAGGGGCAACCCGTTGATCTCGACCACGTTATCGAGCATGCGGGTAAACACGGCCACCACCTTTCGGAACTCCTCCCAGTCGAACTCGGCCCGGTTGGTGAACGGGTTGCGCACGAACTTGGTCAGGTTGACCGAGCCCAGCAGGCAGGAACCGTACGGCGGCAGGGGCTGCTCGCCACAGGGATTGGTGGCGCGGACGATCTCGCAGAACCAGTTGTTGTTCATCTCATTGACCTTGTCGATGAGAATGAATCCCGGCTCGGCAAAATCATAGGTGGAACTCATGATCATGTCCCACAGGCGCCGCGCCGGCACGGTCTTGTATATCCGGCAGGCCACCAGACCGGCGTTGTTGGTGATGTAATCGCTCTGGCTGGGCCACTCGCGCCACACCACCTGTTGCGCATCGTTCAGATCGATGCCGCTGTCCAGTTCCTTGCGGTTTATCGGAAAGGCCAGCTGCCACTCGCCGTCGCTCTTGACCGCGTCCATGAATTCCTGGGTGATCAGCAGCGACAGGTTGAACTGGCGCAGGCGTCCAGCCTCGCGCTTGGCACGGACGAAGTCCATCACGTCCGGATGACCGACATCGAAGGTCGCCATCTGGGCCCCGCGCCGGCCACCGGCCGAGGACACGGTGAAACACATCTTGTCGTAGATATCCATGAAGGACAGGGGGCCGGAGGTATAGGCACCGGCACCGGACACATAGGCGCCCTTGGGACGCAGGGTGGAAAACTCGTAACCGATGCCGCAACCGGCCTTGAGCGTGAGCCCGGCCTCGTGCACCTTTTCGAGGATGTCATTCATGGAATCCTGGATGGTGCCGGAAACGGTGCAGTTGATAGTCGAGGTCGCCGGCTTGTGCTGCAGGGCGCCGGCATTGGAGGTAATGCGCCCCGCCGGGATGGCGCCATGCCGCAGGGCCCAGAGAAATTCCTGGTACCAGCGCTCACGCAGCTCCGGCGTTTCCTCGACATCGGCCAGCGCCCTGGCGACACGCTGGTAGGTGCCATCGATGCTCAGGTCAATCGGGGTACCGTCCTTGGCCTGCAGACGGTATTTCTTTTCCCAGATATCCAGTGATGCCGGCTGAAACGGGATCTCGGCAACGGTTGAAGGTACAGCTTCTAGGTGTGCAGTGGTGGTCATACGTCCGGTTATCCTCCCCTGAATCCAAACTCTTGTTAGTAATATTAGTAAAGCGAGTTATGTGGACCATGGCGGGCCCCGCATACAGCGCCTGGTTTGCTTTTCAGCAGACACAAGATGTTGTGTCCACCGAACGAAGATTATGCAGCCACCCGACGCCTGTCAAGCCAGCATTATATGGGATAATCTTTCTTTTAATTACATGAGGTTAATAATATTATGGCTTTGTCAAGCAGGGGCTTGTACTGCTATAGCAGCATAACAGTGTAACACTATATATTGTGTTTCTGATATTGGCCTTTGGGAGCCGTATTTCTGCCCTGCCAGCGGCCTTCAGGGCTGGGCGGCCGGCTGCTCCGCGCCCTGCTGGTGGTGGGCGTGCCCGTCGTGCGTGGGCGGCGTGACCAGGGTATACAGCCCGAACAGCATGACGGTGGCCCCGGCGAGGTTGCGTATTATACGGCCCTGCAGGACTTGCGCCAGCCGGCCCAGCGCGAACCCCATCGCCAGCATCAGCGGCAGGGTGCCCAGTCCGAATACCAGCATGATCAACCCGCCGTAGAGCAGGTCGCTGCTGGCCAGCGCCAGGGCGAGGACCGCGTAGACCATTCCGCAGGGCAGCCAGCCCCACACCAGGCCCAGCATGAAGGCCGGGGCCGGGCCCTGTAGCGGGACGAAACGGCGGCCATAGGGCTCGATCCGTTTCCACGCGTGCGCGCCGGCCTGTTCCAGCCAGCGTAGCGCCTGCCACCAGCCGGCCAGGTAGCAACCGAACAGGATCATGAACACGCCAGACACCACCCGGCCCACGGGGAACGTCCCGAAAACCTGCAGGGCACTGATCTGCTGTCCCAGGAAGCCCAGTAGCAACCCGGCCGCGGTGTAACTGGCAATGCGCCCGCTGTTATAGGCCAGCAGCGCTGCCAGGAAACGCCATGTCGACTGGCGTATCGGTGCCGCCAGGCTGCCCGACAGGGCCCCGACAATGCCCCCGCACATGCCGACACAGTGCACGCCGCCGAGCAGTCCGACCAGAAACGCCGCCGGGAGGGTCAGTTCCATGTTCATGGTTTATCCATAGCATCCATTCAACATATCCTAAAACTCACCGCGGAGTCGCAGAGAGCGCAGAGAAAATAATCTCTTTAAAAAACTGCACTGGGAACTACATCAAACAGCAATTGTGATTGGCCTGTCCAAAGTGTTTTTTCGTTATGACCGGCTCTGTGTTCTCCGCGACTCTGCGGTGAATTATTCGGTTTGATAACTCCGTGATTGCGGCGTATTGCTTACCCCACATCAGGACCAGCAATGCATCATGAATCACCGTCAAGCTGCGGCGACAGGACGATGCTGGTGTCAGCAGGCGTGCGGAAGCTGCCGGACAGGCGCCAGTCGTCGGCCTCGAGTTGCACATACCAGTTGCCCGGCGTGAGCGCATCCAGCCCGCCCGTATAGAGACCGGCCTCGCCACGCAGCAGGCGTACGCGCTGATCGAAACCCTTGCGGGTCGGGTGCAGGAGGGAGAGCATCAGGGCCTCCGGCTGGAGGT
>JAOTTU010000143.1 GCA_029864225.1 Gammaproteobacteria bacterium
CATCCCGTTGCGGGAAGGCAATGACGATGCCCGCTGCATTGAACTTCCTGTTGATTTCAATATGCAGCTCACTGATAGTGATTACGCGGTAATCCAGGTTATCTATATAACATCTCAGGATCAGCGCCAGTGCGTTGTCACCGAAGCTCTCGAAGGTAACGAAGGGTGCCGGATCCTCGATGACATGCGGATTCTCCTTGGCGACCTCCAGCATCAGCTCCATTGCCTTGTCCACGTCACTGCCGTAGGCCACGCCAACCGGGATCAGCAAACGCACCGTCTGGTCGGACAGTGACCAGTTGAGCAAACGCTGGGTGATGAATTCCTTGTTGGGGACCAGCAGTTCTTTCCGGTCCCAGTTACGGATGGTCGTGGCACGGATCTGGATTTTGGTCACCACGCCGTCGGTATCCCCTACCGTTACAATGTCGCCGACCCGAATGGGTCGCTCGAACAGGATGATCAGGCCGCAGATAAAATTGGCCACGATCTCCTGCAGGCCAAAGCCGATGCCCACACCAAGGGCGGCGACCAGCCACTGGATCTGTCCCCAGCTGCCACCAATCATGCCGAGTGCGACCACAATACCCAGACCCACGATGACATAGCGTGACAGGGTTATGGTTGCGTAGCGTCCCCCCGGGGTCATCCTGAGGTGTCTCAGCAGCATGATCTCGAGAAAGGCCGGAAACCGCCGGGTCGCGATCCCGGTGCCAATCAGAATCAGGATTGCCAGTGACACATCCGCGAGCGTGATCGGCACTTGCTGGTCGACCCCGTCAACGTTGGCGGTGTGATGCCAGAGGTCGATCCCCTTGAGGATGCCGAATGCAGGCAGCACGTCTGACCAGATGACCCAGACACCGATGATGCCGATGATCAGCATGGCCATATTGAGCAGCTTGCGGCTCTCGTCACTCAGGGCGACGTAGTCGATCTTCGGCTCTTCCAGTTGATCCGCCACCACTTCCCCGCCAGGTGTGGCGGATTCCTTTATTTCACGAGCTGCACGAGCGGCCTCACGGCGCTCAACCGCCGCGTCAAAGGCCAGTTTACGGCGCGTCATCTGCAACCAGCGCACAATCAGCTGGTGGATGACCGTCAGGATCAGGACCAGCCAGAGGGTATCAACGAGACTGCGCAGCAAAGTGCCGGCTGTATACAGATACCCCACGATAACCAGGACCGCCAGGCTAACTGGAATTGCCACGGCCAGTACCGGCCAGAGATAACGCAGGCGTGTGTACAAGGCCTTCGGATTTCGCGCCATGAATGTCTGCAAGGCGCCGCGCTTTGGATCGAGCACCCGGTAGAAAAAATAGGCCAGCGTGAGCAACAACAGCACAAAGGCAAACCGGCCGACACCCCCGCCCATGATGGCGGAGTCATACTTGATGATCAGCACGGCGATGAATGAGGCCGGTATAAATGTACTCAGTAAAATATACAGCTCACGGCGCAGTGTTCGCAGCCTTTCGGCTGGCCAGCGGAAATGGGCCTCTGCCAGGCCGCCAGATGCACACAGCACGCGAAAAGTCAGCAGGAAAAAAAATGTCGGTGCGACCCAAAGCAATCCCTGGGAAACGGCCTTGGTGAAATCCGCTGCGTCCAGGGAGGCCCCCAGTTGCCAGCCGGACACCCATGCCAGTACCGGCCACGGGGCAGCCAGTAGCACGGTGAGGGTCAATGCCTTCAGGGTGTAGGTGTAGTGGTCTGTTCTGGGTCGACCAATCTTTTTGCCGGTCTGGACCAGGGCACTGCGCATCTTCCTTGTCCTCAACAGTAGTACCGCTAACAGCAGGGTTACCGGCAAAAAGACGGGCGAATGTGTCAATTGCTCGATGAGCGTTTTGAGTACACCCCGCCAATGGGTCGGGGAAAGCAGCTGGATGATCTGCCCCGGGACTGCCTGCAACATCTCCAGGTTGGGTGCACTGATACTGCGTATCCAGAGCAGGCGTTCATCAAGATAAGCATTGTAGGCCTCCACCGTATCTAGCAGCTGGCGCTGCGCGAAGTCCAGTTCGCCCAGGGAGCGCAGGTAGGCCTGGTTGAGCGCGGCTGCCTTGTCGAGCAAGGCCCGGCGACTGGTCACGAGTTCAGTCAGTTGCGCATGGATTTCACGCGCAGTTTCATCCGCCAGGTCAGTGGTGAGTTCGGTGGCATAATCAGGAATACTACGCAGATTCCTGCGCTGTTCCTCGAACTGTATCAGGCGCAGGCCGGCTTCGGTCGTTTTCTGTTCCCGGGCCCGGGCCTGTTTGCGATAAATTCCAGGACCCGGGAGACTTCTGCGCTGCTCCAGTAGTACCCGCCCCAGTGCCTGGCTCAAACCGGCGAGTTCCAGTTTTTGCCGGGTACTGCGGAACACATCATCGATCCGTTTGGCTTCCTTGTTTGCAGCCTCATCTTCGGCGGATATCCGGTCCAGGTCTGCCGCCAGCGAGGTGAGCTCCTCGCTCAGGGCTGCATTATCTTCCGCCAGTTTCTGAACCAGTGGATGCTTGCCGAGCGCCTCGCGTTCCGCCTTCTCGGCTTCCGACTTGGCCTGCTCCGCATCAGCGAGCCGTCTCTCGCTGACCATTCCCTCGAGTAACTTGATGCGTTTGTCCATGTGCTCAAGACTGCGCGCTGCCTTGTTCCTCCGGGCTTCCAACAGCTCGATGCGCATCGACTGGCTAAGAATCTCCTGGTCTAGCATCAGAATGTCGGTGCGTACCTTGAGGCTCTCGCTTTCCAGAAGCCATTTCCTGGCACTGGCCAGTTCGGGTGACTCATCTGCCGGGGCCGGTAATTTCAGTTCTGCAGCAATGGCCTCCTGCCTTTGTTTTGCCTCGCTGAGCAACCGGCTTGCCGCTGTGGGGCGGTCTGCCTCGTACTGCAACTGCTTTTCGATTTCTGCAAGCTCGATCTCCATGGCAGATCGATTGGCTTTCTCCTTGATCAATTCCTGCTCGATTTCTGCAAGGGGTGTCTGATCCGTAACGTCCGGGGTGACCTCGGGCAAGGTTCTCTCTGCTTCCTCGAGTTGATCGAGGATGGCCCTGGTTTCCTGAGGCGCAGTTTCCATTGCCTGGCGAAAGGTCTCGACGGCTGTGTTGTTGGAGTTGGCCTTTTCCTGGAAGGCAAGTGCCTTGCGATACAGCTCGGTCAGTTTGCCTTTGGTTTCCGCGTCCAGGGTGGTCGATGCCTCGACTTCCTGGATCTTGCTTTTCAGGGTATCAGGTGAAACCGCGGCAGTGGTTGTATCCTGGAATGGTGTCGCGGGGTCTGCTGCGTGGCCCGGGTGGACAGGAATAGCCAACGCAAGCAAGATGAGTAACCGAAACAGTGCAGATCCTGGTTTCATAAAGCAGAGGCTCCAGCAGCTGTCGTCACCGGCGTGTTGGCGGTTTATTGATCACGCTGTGTACCGGTTGGAATAAGCTGCCATTGAATTGCGGCTGATATCAGGATCGACACGGAGTTTCTACTGAAGATCGCTCAGGTCTCGTAGCCCAGCACCGGGGCCAGCCAGCGCTCTGCCTCGCGCACGGACAGGCCCTTGCGCGCGGCATAGTCCTCGACCTGGTCACGCGCCAGCTTACCGGTACCGAAGTAGCGCGACTCGGGGTGCGAGAAGTAGAAGCCGGAGACCGCGGCCGTCGGCAGCATGGCATAACTCTCGGTGAGCTGAATGCCGGCATTACCGACCGGGTCGATGAGTTCCCAGAGGATGCCCTTCTCGGTGTGGTCCGGGCAGGCGGGGTAGCCGGGGGCCGGACGGATGCCGCGGTACTCCTCGCGCACGAGTTCCTCGTTGGTGAGGTTCTCGCCCACGGCATAGCCCCAGAATTCCTTGCGTACCCGCTCATGCAGGCGCTCCGCAAAGGCCTCGGCCAGCCGGTCGGCCAGGGCCTTCAGCAGGATGGCCTGGTAGTCATCGTGGTCCGCCTCGAACTCGGCCAGCTTGGCCTCGATACCGATCCCGGCGGTGACGGCGAAGGCACCGAGGTAGTCGGTGACACCGGACTCCCTGGGCGCAATATAGTCCGCCAGGCAGAGATTGGGTGCCACGCTGCGCTTCTGGATCTGCTGGCGCAGGAAGTGGAACACCGTCTGCACCTCGGTGCGGGATTCGTCCGTGTACAGTTCAACATCGTCATCATTGACGGTATTGGCCGGAAAGAATCCTAGCACGGCGCGCGCCGTAAGCCATTGCTCCCGAATGATCGTCTCCAGCATTGCCTGGGCATCCTCGAACAGGAGCCGCGCCTCCGTACCGATGGTCGCGTCGTCGAAAATCTGCGGGAACTTGCCGGCCAGTTCCCAGGCCTTGAAGAACGGGCCCCAGTCGATCCGCGTGGCCAGCTCCGCCAGCGGGTAGTCGTCGAATACATGCACGCCCAGGAACTCGGGCCGGACCGGCTGGTAGTGGCTCCAGTCGGTCTGCAGCTTGTTGGCGCGCGCCGCTCTCAGACTGGCGAGCTTGCGTGCCTTCTGCTGCGCCTGGCGCTGTTCGCGCAGTTCCCGGTAGCGGTCCTTGATCCCGGCAACAAAGTCCGTGCGGTGTTCCGCGCTGAGCAGGTTGCCGGCCACGCCGACCGCGCGGGAGGCATCGGCCACGTAGACCACGGGGCCGTGGTAGTGCGGGTCGATCTTTACCGAGGTGTGAATCTGCGAGGTGGTGGCGCCGCCGATCAGCAGCGGGATATCGAAGCCCTGGCGTTCCATCTCCTTGCCGATGTGGGCCATCTCTTCCAGAGACGGGGTGATCAGGCCGGACAGGCCGATGATGTCGACCTGCTGCTCGCGTGCCGTTTTGAGGATGGTCTCGGCCGGCACCATGACACCCAGGTCGATGACCTCGTAGCGGTTGCACTGCAGTACGACCCCGACGATGTTCTTGCCGATGTCGTGGACGTCGCCCTTGACG
>JAOTTU010000018.1 GCA_029864225.1 Gammaproteobacteria bacterium
CGGTCGTGACAGATTCACCTGGAAGACATCACCTTCACGGATATAGTCATGGATGCGATTGACCGCGTCCAGGTACGCGTCCGCCGCCGCCTCACTAATGACACCGTTCAGGGCGCCGGGTCCAGCCGCTTCATCCGGCCTTGGAACTGCCGCGATATCGCGAGAGATTCGGCCGATACGGTCAGCGCATGCGGCCTCGGTCACGATGTAGGTGCTGTCCTGTTGATGATCGTGAATCACGGCACTGGCGCAACGGGTGGCGATGGCAACGGGCAACTCGCCCCCTGCCCCCGGCAAGCGCAGACACGGCTCTATCTGACCGGCAAGCTCGTAGCCCAGGTAGACAAACCAGCCGCCGGTAAACGGCAGGGAATCCTGTTCAGATGCAGCTGAATGCAATTCAAGGCACCAGCGGTCAAGGCTCTCCAGAAAGTCACCGCTTTCCGGTTCAACCCGGTCCGGCCCGGTCAGTGTCCCGCGTGCATTGAGCGTCAGGTTCTCTTCGGGGAAGGCAAACAGGATGTCGAAGCGCCCGTGTGCGGAACTCTGCAGCAGGTGGGGGTAGCGTTCAGGGTCCAGCCGGTGCAGGTCGAGCAGGTCAAAACGCTGCTCGACCTTGTGGACCGCGCAGGACTGTCTGTCGGTAGGGGAGCAAGCGTCCCGGTTGCCGCCCAAATCACAACGGGCTTCCATCGGTGTCAGTCCGGCTTGCGCAGGATCAGGGTACCGTTGGTGCCGCCAAAGCCGAATGAGTTGCTCATCGCGACGTCTATCTTCATATCCCGGGCCGTGTGCGGCACATAGTCCAGGTCACACTCCAGGTCCGGGTTGTCCAGGTTGATGGTCGGCGGGGCGACCTGGTCACGCAGTGCGAGTACGGTGAACACCGCCTCCACGCCGCCGGCGGCCCCGAGCAGATGGCCGGTCATCGACTTGGTGGAACTGATGGCAATCTTCCAGGCCGCATCACCGAAGACCCGTTTGACCGCCATGGTCTCGGCCACATCACCCGCCGGCGTGGAGGTCCCGTGGGCATTTATATAGTCGACTGCATCGAACGTCATGCCGGCGTCACTGAGGGCATTCTGCATGCAGTGTGCGGCACCCTCCCCGCCGCTGGGCGGCTGGGTCATGTGATAGGCATCGCCGCTCATGCCGAAACCGGCAATTTCCGCGTAGATATTGGCACCGCGCTTGCGCGCCAGTTCGTATTCCTCGAGCATCAGTATCCCTGCCCCATCACTCAGCACGAAGCCGTCGCGGTCCTTGTCCCAGGGCCGACTGGCCGCCGCTGGATCGTCATTACGCGTTGACAGGGCGCGGGCGGCAGCAAAACCGCCGAGACCCGTGGGACAGGTCGACATCTCCGCACCGCCGGCCATCATGATGTCGGCATCCCCGTAGGCGATCATCCGCGCCGCAATCCCGATATTATGCGTGGCCGTGGTACAGGCGGTGACAATGGCGATATTGGGGCCCTTCATGCCATAGATGATGGAAAGGTTGCCCGCGATCATGTTGATGATGTTGGCAGGCACAAAAAACGGTGAAATCTTGCGGGGACCGCCATCGATGAAGGCCTGGTAGGTATTCTCGATGCCGGGCAACCCGCCAATCCCGGAACCGATGGCCAGGCCGGCACGCCCGGCATTGGCCTCGTTTATCTCGATACCGGAATCCTCGAATGCCTGGCTGGCCGCCGCGATCCCGTAGTGGATAAAAGGCGCCATCTTGCGGGCGTCCTTTGCGGAGATATATTGCGTGATATCGAAGTCCCGAACCTCGCCACTGATACGGACCGGAAAACCGGATGCATCAAAATTGGTAATGGGACCAATGCCACTCTTGCCGGCCTTGATAGCGGACCACGCGTCCTCGATCGTATTACCGACAGGAGAAATGATACCCAGACCGGTGATAACTACGCGTCTTTTGGACAATGCCTAACTCCTGCCAGTGTCAGGTACGGAAAGGTATGTGTTTGAAAGCAGAAGGCCGCACCGTTCTAATACGGTGCGCGGCCAGAATCTGGTAGGGACAGGATCAACCTAGGTGGGCGTTAACGTAATCAATCGCCTGCTGTACAGTTGTAATTTTTTCGGCCTCCTCGTCGGGGATCTCGCATTCGAATTCCTCTTCCAGGGCCATGACCAGTTCTACGGTGTCCAGAGAATCTGCGCCAAGATCATCGACAAAGGAAGCGGGATTCGTTACCTCATCTTCCTTTACCCCCAGCTGCTCGACAACGATCTTCTTAACGCGCTCATCAACATTGCTCATTTCAGATTCTTCCTCTCTGTTTTGGGTAGTGCAGTATCTACTGCGCGGGTATTGTAGTTAATGCAAGATACAAGATACAAGTTAAGCGCGCCCGGGCTTGTTGGCACAAATCAATCAACCGCTTAAGCGTTCGGCAATACACTAAATTAGAATTTATTTTATGCATTATTTTCAGTTAGTTATCCGTATTAGATAAAGCGGATAATTGGACTGAAACGGGTGCAGGCCGGACGCGTGCCCTCAGGCCATATACATCCCGCCATTCACATGCAGCGTCTCCCCGGTGATATAGCCAGCCTGCTCCGATGCTAGGAAGGCAACGGCGTGGGCGATGTCCCTGACATCACCCAGCCGGGCCAGCGGTATCTGCTCGAGCAATTTAGCGCGTTGCTCTTCGGGCAAGGCACGGGTCATATCGGTATCGATGAAACCGGGCGCCACCGTATTGGCCGTGATCCCGCGCGAACCGACTTCGCGCGCCAGTGACTTAGTGAAACCGATCACACCGGCCTTGGTTGCCGCGTAATTCGCCTGGCCCGGGTTGCCGGTTGCACCGATAACAGAGGTGATGGTGATAATCCGGCCGTGCCTGGCCTTCATCATCCCGCGCAGGCAGGCCTTGCTCATGCGAAAGGCCGATGTCAGGTTGGTCTGTATGACATCGTCCCACTCCGCGTCCTTCATGCGCATGAGCAGATTGTCCCGGGTGATCCCGGCATTGTTCACCAGGACGCTGGGAGCTCCGAATTCATCCTGCAGTGCCTTCATGAACGTGGTGATCGAATCCGGGTCAGTCACGTTCAGCACCATGCCGGTACCGCGAATGCTGTTCCCGGCCAACATTTCCGCTATGCCCCTGGCACCATTGTCACTCGTGGCGGTACCCACGACGGTCGCGCCGCGGGTACCGAGTTCCAGTGCGATTGCCTCGCCGATGCCGCGACTGGCCCCGGTCACCAAAACGATCTCGTTTTCAAATGCCATGCCTGTCTCCACCGCCCCTTGTTTGGTTAATAATCCAGCGCAGCATCCAGGCTGTCCGGATCATGCGCCGGCAACGCCGTCAGTGACTTGTCGATACGCTTGCACAGGCCGGCAAGCACCTTGCCGGGACCTGCCTCGATGATTCGCTCCACCCCGCGCTGGCGCATGGCCTCGATGGTCCTGACCCATTGCACCGGTCTGTATAACTGGCGCTCGAGCGCATCCCGGATGTCCCCCGGGGTTTCGTGCGCCGTTACGTCGACATTCTGGATGACCGGTAGCTGCGGCGCTGCAATAGCGGTTTCCTGCAGTTGTCTGGCGAAGCGTTCCGCCGCCGGCTTCATTAACGCACAATGCGACGGCACACTGACAGGCAAGAGGATGGCACGTTTTGCCCCGGTTTCCTTTGCCAGCGCGATCGCCCGCTGAACGGCCTGCGCATCGCCGGCAATGACCACCTGGCCCGGTGAATTGAAATTGACGGCCGTCACCACATCGCCCTGCGCGGCCTCGGTGCAGACGGCCGCAACGGCCTCGTCGCTCAGCCCGAGTATCGCCGCCATGGCGCCGCTGCCTGCCGCTACCGCGTCCTGCATGCAGCGCCCGCGCTCGGCAACCAGCCCAATCGCGTCGGTGTAGTTGAGTGCGCCCGCACACACCAGCGCCGAGTATTCGCCCAGGCTGTGGCCGGCCATGACGGCAGGCATGCGCCCTTTACGGGCCTGCCAGATGCGCCAAACCGCTACACCGGCAGCCAGCATGGCCGGCTGGGTCCTGTCGGTCCGGTTCAGGTCTTCAGCGGGTCCGTCCTTGACCAGTGCCCACAGGTCATAGCCCAGCACATCGCTGGCCTCGTTGAAGGTGTCTGCGACCTGCGGGTAGGCGTCCGCCAGCCCGGACAACATGCCGACCGACTGGGAGCCCTGCCCCGGGAAAACCATGCCCAGTGTTGAATCGGTTTTGTCAGATAATGCAGTCATAGTGAGTCAGGATATATTTCGCATATCAAAAAATATTTCACCGCAGAGACGCAGAGAACGCAGAGATATTATTATTTATTGGGCCAGCGCTCCGAATTCAATCACCAGATAATGGTTAAGCACACTGAATCTTCTGGATCAATAATCATTATTCTCTGCGTTCTCTGCGCCTCTGCGGTAGATTTGCTTTTATAAGCCCTGTCGGAGTGGCTTAGTACTTCAGCAGGGCCGAGCCCCAGGTGAAACCGCCGCCGAAGGCCTCCATGAGCAGCGTCTCGCCGCGCTTGATGCGTCCGTCGCGCACGGCGGTATCAAGCGCCAGCGGGACCGAGGCCGCCGAGGTGTTACCGTGTTCATCCACGGTCACAACGACACGGTCCATCGACATTTTCAGTTTTCTGGCCGTGGCCTGGATGATGCGGATATTGGCCTGATGGGGAATCAGCCAGTCCACGTCCGACTTCTCGAGTTTATTGGTGGCCAGGGTTTCGTCAACAATACGCCCCAGCGTATTCACCGCCATCTTGAAGACCTCATTACCCTGCATGTGTATGTAGGCCTGCCCGCTAAGCACCTTGTCATAGCCGGAGGACACGCCGGCAGGCACGGTCAGCAGGTGCTCATAGCTGCCATCCGCATGCAGATGCGTTGACAGGATGCCGGGCTCGTCACTGGCCTCCAGCACCACCGCCCCGGCACCATCACCAAACAGGATACTGGTACCGCGGTCATTCCAGTCGACGATACGGGACAGTGTCTCCGTACCGACCACCAGCGCGCAGCGCGCCGAACCCGTGCGGATGAACTTGTCGGCGATGGCCAGCGCGTAGATAAAACCGGTACACACGGCCTGCACGTCGAAGGCGGCCGTGCCATGGATATCGAGGCGCTGCTGCAGCAGGCAGGCGGTACTGGGGAAGACCCGGTCGGGTGTCGTGGTCGCCAGTACGATAAGGTCAATCTGGCGCGGCGTGCGGCCGGCGGCCTCCATGGCCCGGTTTGCCGCGATCTCGGCCAGGTCACAGGAGGTCTCGTCACCGGCGGCGATATGGCGCTTGGAGATGCCGGTGCGGTCACGAATCCATTCATCACTCGTGTCCATGATCTTTTCCAGGTCATGGTTGGTCAGTACCTTCTCTGGTAGATAACTGCCTGTTCCCGTGATGCGTGAAAACTTCATATCGCCTGCCTGTGTTCAAGGAATGATTCCAGTTGATTGCTGATCCGCTCCGGCACCGACTCGTGCACTTCAACGATGGCGACCTTGATGGCGTTGGCAAACGCCAGCGCATCGGCACCTCCGTGACTCTTGACTACGATGCCGCGCAGGCCCAGCAGGGTTGCGCCGTTGTAACGCCGCGGATCTATTCGCCTGCGGAAGGCATTGAGGACCGGCATGGCGACCAGCGCGGCAAACCTGGTCAGCAGGTTGCGGCTGAATTCCTCGCGGATGAACCGGGCAATCATCTGGGCAACACCCTCGCTGGTCTTGAGCGAGACATTGCCGACGAAGCCATCGCAGACGATGACGTCGAACTTGCCCTTGTAGATATCATCACCCTCGGCATAGCCCTGGTAGTTCAGGTGACTGCCGGAAAGCAATTGGGCCGCCTGCTTGACCTGCTCATTGCCCTTGATCTCCTCTGCGCCGACATTCAGCAGGCCGATCCGCGGGTTCTCGTTGTGGTCCACTGCCGTGGCCAGGACCGAACCCATGACCGCAAACTGCAGCAGATGCTCTGCATCACAATCGACATTGGCCCCCAGATCGAGCATCCAGGTATGCGCGGTATTCGACGGCAGTGCCGTACAGATCGCCGGGCGGTCGATTCCGGGGAGCATTTTCAGCACGAAACGCGCGGTCGCCATCAGAGCACCGGTATTGCCGGCACTCACGCAGGCATCGGCAGTCCCTTCATTGACCAGATTGATGGCCACGCGCATGGACGAGTCCTTCTTGCCGCGCAGCGCATTCGAGGGCAGTTCGTCCATCTCGATTGCCTGGCTGGCATGCTGAACTTGTAGCCGGCCGTGGAAGCTGGCCTTGTGCTTGCCGACTGCCTGATTGAGCACGGCCTCGTCCCCGACAAGGATGATATTCAGGTCGTCATGCTGTTTGAGCGCCGTCAGTGCGGCCGGGATGATCACGTCGGGCCCGACATCACCGCCCATTGCATCAAGCGCAACCGTTACTCTTGAACTCATGACAAGAATTGAGGTATGCGCTTGTGTGGTGAGGATGGGTGTTGTTGTGACTGCAGGTATGATCTGCTGGTCAGCACCGGGCTTTAGTCCGGATCAGTCAAGATCCTTGTTGATGACCTTGCGGCCACGGTAAAAACCGTCAGGGCTGACATGATGGCGCCGATGGGTCTCGCCGGTGGTCGGCTCGATCGACAGCGCAGTCTCATCCAGGCTGTCATGGGAACGGCGCATACCGCGCTTGGATGGCGTTTTACGGTTCTGTTGAACGGCCATTTCATCTACTCCTCAAGTCGGGTACTACTATTTATGTTTCAATTGTGCCAGCACGGCAAACGGGTTTTCCCGCTGACCCAGATCCGGCGTTTGATATTCGGTTGCCAGCTCCTGACACTGTTTCATGTCCGTGTGTACGGGCACGATGGGCAGTGTCAGCAAGACCTCGTCCGAGATCACGTCGGCAATACACGTCGGGTCCTGTGATACCAGCAACGGTTCAAACCGGTCCGGGAGCTTGCGCATCTCCTCCTGGCTGTGAACCAGCCCGAGCTGGAAACGCACGTCCAGGGGGTATTCCATGGACTCCAGGCAGCGCTGACACTGCAACGTCAGTGCGCCCTTGATCGTACCCGCGAGGTAGCGCGTCCCGTCATGGGACAAGCCCAGTTCCAGCGTGACCTGCAGTTCCCCTTCAGGGGAGCCCAACACGGGCAACAGCCGTTCCAGGCTGGCCAGATCAACACGGCCCCGCAACTCGCGCCCCGCCTCGGCCATAGCGTACAGATCGAGACGATCCGGCAGGTGCTCTATCATAACCCGCTTATATTATATTCTGTTATGTGACGTGTCAAAAAAATCACTGGAATTATCGTCCGTTCCGGCTACCGTCCGAAATGGGCCATATTGACAGAAATCATCGATTTGCGTACTTAGAGAGTCCCACACAATTTTTTCCGGTATGGTTGGTGAACCGGGCCCACCAATGACCCAAATTCCTGGAATAACAGTTTGATTCACAAAATCCTGATTGCCAACCGCGGTGAAGTGGCCGTGCGCATTATCCGCGCCTGTGCAGAGGCCAACATCACCTCGGTCGGCATCTATACCGATGCCGACCGCCATGCCCTGCACGTCAAGAAGGCCGACGAGGCCTATAACATCGGCCCTGACTCCGTCGCCGGCTATCTGAACGCACACCGCATCGTCAATCTCGCCATTGCCAGCGGCTGTGACGCCCTGCACCCCGGCTATGGCTTCCTGTCGGAGAACCCGCTGCTGGCCGAAATCTGTACGGCCCGGAACATCCGCTACATCGGCCCCGATGCCGAGGTGATCCGCCGGATGGGTGACAAGGTCGCTGCCCGCAGTGCCATGCAGGAGGCCGGCATCCCCGTGATACCCGGTAGTGATGCTAACCTCGCCAACCTGGAGGAGGCGCTGGACCTGGCAGATACCATCGGCTACCCGATCATGCTGAAGGCCACCTCGGGCGGCGGCGGACGCGGCATACGCCGCTGCGATTCTCCCCAGGATCTGAAAAAGAATTACCAGCGCGTGCTGTCAGAGGCCAGCAAGGCATTCGGGCGCGCCGACGTGTTCATGGAAAAATGCATCGACCGGCCCAGACACATCGAGGTCCAGGTACTGGCCGATTCACACGGCAATGTCATCCACCTGTTCGAACGCGACTGCTCCATTCAGCGCCGCCACCAGAAACTGATCGAGATCGCTCCCTCCCCCCAACTGGATGAAACCCAGCGCAGCTGGCTGGGCGAAACGGCGGTGCGTGCTGCCAAGTCCGTGGGTTACACCAACGCGGGCACGGTAGAATTCCTGCTGGATCGGGACAACCGCTTCTATTTCATGGAAATGAACACCCGCCTGCAGGTGGAACACACCGTTACCGAGGCAATTACCGGCATCGATATTGTACTGGAACAGATTCGTATTGCCGATGGCCTGCCCCTGAGTCATGCCCAGGGGGACATCCAGAAACGCGGTTTCGCCATGGAATTGCGCATCAATGCGGAAGACCCGAAAAACGATTTCCTGCCCAGCTTCGGACGCATCACCCGCTATTTCGCACCGGGCGGGCCCGGCGTCAGGACTGACGGCGCCATCTACACCGGTTATTATATCCCACCCCACTATGACTCCATGTGCGCCAAGCTGACCGTCTGGGCACTGAGCTGGCCGGAACTGCTGAATCGCGCCGCCCGCGCACTGGGGGACATTGGGGTCTATGGCGTAAAGACAACGATTCCCTATTACATGGAAATTCTCAAGGTAAAGGAATTCCGTTACGGTTCATTTGATACCGGGTTTGTCGATGACCACCCGGAACTGACACGCTACAAGACCAGCCGGCCGACGCGCGAGCTCTCGGCGGCCATCAGCGCGGCTCTGTCCGCGCACCTTGGTCACTAACAGGAAATTCCAGCAAGACGATGTCAAAGGTCCACATCACCGACGTCATCCTCAGGGATGCACACCAGTCGCTCATCGCCACACGCATGCGCACCGAAGATATGCTGCCGATCTGCGAGCAACTCGATCGCATCGGCTACTGGTCCCTTGAGGTCTGGGGTGGTGCCACCTTTGATGCCTGCCTGCGCTACCTCAAGGAAGACCCCTGGGAGCGCCTGCGCACGCTGCGCGAGGCACTGCCCAACACCCGCCTGCAGATGCTGCTGCGTGGCCAGAACCTGTTGGGCTACCGGCATTATTCAGACGACGTGGTGCGCGCCTTCGTGCAACGCTCGGCCGACAACGGCATGGACGTGTTCAGGATCTTTGATGCCCTCAACGATATACGCAACCTGAGGGTCGCCATCGAGGCCACCAAGGCGGCCGGCAAGCATGCCCAGGGGGCTATCTGCTATACCACCAGCCCGGTGCATGACATTCCGATGTTCGTGGCCATGGCAAGGGAACTCGAGGCCATGGGCTGCGACAGCCTGGTGATCAAGGACATGGCCGGCCTGCTGACGCCCATGGTAACCGGCGATCTGGTGCGTGAAATAGTCACGGCCACGGACGTGCCGATCCATTTGCACAGTCACGCCACGGCTGGCACGGCCGAGATGTGCCACCTCAAGGCCATCGAGAACGGCTGCCGGCATATCGACACGGCCATCTCGGCCTTCTCCGGCGGCGCCAGCCACCCGCCCACCGAAACCATGGTCGCCGCGTTGCGGGGCACCGAATTCGACACCGGGCTTGATCTCGAGGCACTGCAGCAGATCGGTTTCTATTTCCGTGACGTGCGCAAGAAGTACCACCAGTTCGAGAGCGAATACACCGGGCTGGACACCCGGGTCCAGGTCTTCCAGGTACCGGGCGGTATGATTTCCAACCTCTACACCCAGCTGCGCGGACAGGGCGCCCTGGAGCGCATGAACGATGTCTTCCAGGAGATCCCGCGGGTGCGCAAGGACCTTGGTTATCCGCCCCTGGTGACTCCCACATCCCAGATTATCGGGTCCCAGGCCGTGCTCAACGTCCTTACCGGCAAGCGCTACGGGACCATCACCAACGAGGTGAAGCTGTACCTGCAGGGACGCTACGGCAAGGCGCCCGCCGCCATCGACCCGGGCGTACAGCGCCAGGCGATCGGCAACCAGGACGTCATCGACCAGCGCCCCGCCGACCTCATCAAAGATGAACTGGACGAACTGCGCACCTCAATCGGCGAGCTGGCAGGCAGTGAGGAAGATGTCCTGACCTTTGCGATGTTTCCGGAGATCGGCAAGGAATTCCTCGAACAGCGGCAGAGCGGTACCCTGATACCGGAACCCCTGGAGCCGGCCACCAATGGCGGCGACAGGGACCAGCCCCGGCCCACGGAATTCAACGTCACCCTGCACGGCGAGTCCTACCACATCAAGGTCACCGGCACCGGGCACCGCAGCCCGAAAAACCGCCCCTTCTACATGACCGTCGACGGCATCCCCGAGGAGGTCCTGGTCGAGACCCTGGATGAAATCTACCCGGCAGCCCAGCCGGAACAGGGTAAGCGCGGCATGAAGGGCAGCCGGCACCCGCGCGCCACCTTGCCGGGACACGTGACGACGTCCATGCCGGGCACCATTATCGATGTCCTGGTCAGTGTCGGCGACCAGGTCGACGCGGGCACACCCGTCCTGATTACCGAGGCGATGAAAATGGAGACCGAGATACAGGCCCCCGTTGCCGGCACTGTCAGTGCGATTCACGTCGAGAAAGGCGACACCGTCAACCCCGACGAGACCCTGGTGGAAATCGAATAATTGCTACAGCTGGTCTTCTTTAGAAATCAATAATTCACCGCAGAGACGCACGACTGCAGGGATGCAGGAGGTAGAGTAACGCAGGACGCAGTTACCGAGAGGCCGCGGAGTTTATAAAACAAAAAGAACCACGTGAATCAAAATTCGTGACGCATTGTCGAGACAAGCGATTTAGCCATAATCAATCTTATTTTTTGTTTTCTCTGCGCTCTCTGCGTCTCTGCGGTAGAATTTTTTGAATGAATACCGAATCCACTTCCCTGCCGATCATCCTGGCCTCGACCTCGCCGTTTCGGCGCGAGTTGCTGGGACGCCTGAACCTGGCGTTTAAAACGGCCACGCCGGATGTCGATGAAAGCCGCCTGGGGAATGAAACTGCGGAGGCGCTGGTGCGGCGCCTGTCTGAGGGCAAGGCCCGCGCTGTCGGCGCCTTACAACCGGGGCTGATTATCGGCTCCGACCAGGTCGCAACCATTGATGGCGAGATCCTCGGCAAGCCGGGGACACATGAGCAGGCCCGGGACCAGCTACGCCGGCTGTCGGGCCGGTCGGTCCTGTTTCTGACGGGCTTGTGCCTGCTGAATAGTGCCACGGACGAACTTCAAATCGATGTCATTCCCTTCCGGGTCCAGTTTCGGGAGCTGGATGACGAACAGATCGAGCGCTACCTGCAGCATGATCAGCCGTACAACTGTGCCGGCAGTTTCAAGTCGGAAGGACTGGGAATCACCCTGTTTGAACGCATGGAGGGTGATGACCCGACGGCATTGATCGGCCTGCCGTTGATCCGCCTGACCGGAATGCTCACCCGGGCCGGCGTCCCCCTGCCCTAGTCCCACTACCAGCGCCGGTACTAGCGCAGGGTCGCGAGCCCACCTGCGGTAAACGCACTCAGCCCCCTGGCCATAGCGACGCCGATGCGGTCCGTGAGCCGCTCAAGCAGGTCGGGCTTCTGGGTGAAGTCCACCACATCTTCCTCACCGATGACCTCGCGTGCCACGTAACCCGGGCTGCCGATGGCGTCAACCAGGCCCAGTTCGAGGCTCTCCTCGCCGGTCCAGATCAGGCCGGTGAAGAGGTCGGGGTGATCCTGCAGGCGCTCACCCCGGCCTTCCTTGACCGCGCTGATGAATTGCTGGTGTATATTCTCCAGGAGTACCTTGACGTGTCCGATGTCTGATTCTTTCGAGGGTGAGAACGGGTCCAGAAAGCCCTTGCTCTCGCCGGCCGTGTACAGGCGTCGCTCCACGCCTAGTTTTTCCATGCTGCCGACAAAGCCGAAGCTGTTCATCAGCACCCCGATGGATCCCACGATGCTGGCCTTGTCAACGTAGATTTTGTCGGCCGCGGAAGCAACATAATAGCCACCCGAGGCACACAGGTCGGTCACCACCGCGTAGACAGGAATATCGGTATGCTTCTTCCTGAGACGCTTGATCTCGTTGTAGATGTAACCCGCCTGCACGGGGCTGCCGCCGGGAGAATTGATCCTCAGAATGATGCCCTTGGTATTTTTGTCCTCGAAGGCGCCTTGCAGTCCAGCGATCACCGTGTCTGCACTGGCCTCCGACTCGTCGGAGATCACGCCCTTCAATTCCACCAGGGCTGTATGCTTGCCAGACAGCTTGTCCACCTTCGGCCAGTCCCCCGGCCAGTACAACAGCAGGATAGCCAGCAGATACAGTGCCAGCAGCCCCTTGAAGAACACGTTCCAGCGGCGTGCGCGACGCTGCTCGTTGATCGAGGCAAAGGCAAGCCGGTTGACCAGATTGCGGTGCCAGTCATCCTGCTCTCCCGGGGCGTTGTCCAGTGACTCGAAAGAGACCGGGTTCTGCTTGGATGGCTTACTGGATGAATCCTTCTCTGTCATATCTTCCACCTGAATAACTAAACGGGTATCAACCGGGAATGATGCCGTTGTCCGACATCCAGGCCGGCATGTCCGAGATCCGCTCCAGGCAGACCAGCGGGGCATGCCGGTTTAAACGTGTTTCACTATGGACGCCGGAGGTGACAGCGACCTTGCCGGCACCTGCATTGGTCGCCATTTCCATATCATACTCGGTATCGCCCACCATGATAGTCTGGCGTGGCAGCACATCGAGTTGTTCCATGACATCATGCAACATCTGTGGATGCGGCTTCGAGGGTGCCTCATCTGCACAACGGGTTGCATTGAAATAGTCCGTCAGTCCGGTCTCAGCCAACACCCGGTCAAGGCCCCGGCGCGACTTGCCCGTCGCCACCCCGAGCAGCAATCCCTGCTGCCGGCAGATTTCCAGGGTCTCGCGCACGCCCTCAAACAGTCTGGATCCAGCGGATGCAAACCAGTGGCGCCGGTAATGCGCGACGAAGGCCTGATGGAAGACCGCATCACGGCCGGGTACCAGGGTATCGATGGCCTCTTGCAGCCCCAGGCCGATCACGTTGCTGACCACCTCGTCGTCCAGCGGCTCCAGTGCCAGGTCCTCGATGACGGCATGCAGACAGGCAACGATCTGCGCCTCCGAATCCATCAGGGTGCCATCCCAATCGAACACGATCAGCCTCACCGCATCGGGCCCGACTCCGGGTTTAAAGTTCCTGTCTGCGTCAGTCATGGGTTTCCGTTACAGCGGCGTCCAGGGTATCCAGCACTCGCTTCAGTTCATCGGGCAATGGCACACTCACATTGATGACATCATCACTGCCCGGATCAGTGAATTCAATCATATGTGCATGCAAAAACAAACGCCGCAAGCCGTATGCCTTCATGCGGCGATTGAAATCCGGATCCCCGTATTTTTCATCACCGGCCAGTGGCTGACCGATATGGGCCGCATGTACGCGAATCTGGTGAGTTCGGCCGGTTTTGAGCTCAATGTCGACCAGGCTCGCCACGCCATGGTCCGACACGGGATGGAAGATCGTCTCAGCCTGCTTGCCGTCTGCATCGATCCTGACGACCCGTTCACCGCCCTGCAGCTGGTTTTTTCTCAGCGCCGCCTGGACGCGCCGGGGGCCGCCTGACCAGTCACCACGCAGCAAGGCCAGGTAGCGCTTGTGCATCAAACCGAGGCGCAATTGCTCATGCAGTGCGCGCAGGGCGCTGCGCCGCTTGGCGATAAGCAGACATCCCGAGGTGTCCCGATCCAGGCGATGCACCAGTTCCAGGTAGGGGGCCTGGGGCCGCTGGGCCCGCAGTGCCTCGATCACTCCATGACTGATCCCGCTGCCTCCGTGCACGGCAAACCCGGACGGTTTATCGATCACCAGCAGCCGTGAATTCTCGAACACGATGGTATCCTCGATTCGAGGCAACCCTATTCCTGGCGTAGTTTGCCGCCCGGAGGCAACCCGCAGCGGTGGAATCCGGACAATATCGCCCGCCTTCAATTTGTACTGGGGCCGTTTTCGCCCGCTGTTGACCCGCACCTCGCCGCGCCGCAGGACACGGTAGATGACACTGCGGGGCACCCCCTTGAGGTGACGCGCCAGAAAATTGTCTATGCGCTGCCCCGCCTCCTCCGCACCCACGTCGACGTGGCGGACCTTGATCGGTTTTTTCCCAGCGGGTACGAACATGCCTGCGACTACCTAGGTTGACTTGCGGCCGGATTGTACCCCGTAGGCTGCCAGACTTTCAGTGCCGGGTGTTTGCGAGGTCATTGCAAGGTTGTTATAGTCCGTTGCGACGTGCACCTGACACCTATTTATAAACGTGCGCATTGCATGTCACTGACACTCATTTCCCGCTGGAGATTACGTGATATAACTCATTGAATCTTCAACTGTTTCGATAAGATGCCGAACACGGATTAGTTTTTATTATCATTAAACAACAAGCGCTCCCGTGACTTTCGCAACCCACTTCGGTCTTAAGGCCATCATCCACCTGCTCTGGTCGGTGATCTGCGTGATCTCCGCTGCCCCCTCACGGGCAGCCGTCACACTATGCCAGCTGCCGGGTGTTGCGCAGGATGCGGTCGAGCGCATGAGAGACATAAAACATGAAAAGAATGCTGATCAATACCACGCAACCCGAAGAGTTGCGTGTGGCCCTGGTCGATGGCCAGAAACTCTACGATCTTGATATCGAGATACCTACCCGCGGTCAGAAAAAGTCCAACGTCTACAAAGGTAAAATAACTCGCATCGAGCCAAGCCTGGAAGCGGCCTTTGTCGAATATGGCGGCGAGCGCCACGGCTTCCTGCCACTCAAAGAAGTCGCCCGCAGTTATTTCTCCGAGTCCACCCGTAATGGCAGCGCTGGCCGACTGAGTATCAAGGACGCCCTCAGGGAGGGCCAGGAACTCGTCGTTCAGGTCGAGAAAGAGGAACGCGGCACCAAGGGCGCTGCCCTCACCACCTTTATCAGTCTGGCCGGACGTTACCTGGTCCTGATGCCCAATAACCCGCGTGCCGGCGGGGTCTCCCGCCGCATCCAGGGCGATGACCGCAACTTCGTCCGCGATGCCATGAGTGCGATGAACATCTCGGAGGGCATGGGAATGATCGTGCGCACGGCCGGTGTGGGCCGCAGCACCGAGGAACTGCAGTGGGACCTCGACTACCTGGTGACCCTGTGGGAGGCCATCAGCAAGGCATCTGATGAGAAACCGGCGCCCTTCCTGATCTACCAGGAAAGCAACGTCATTATTCGTGCGCTGCGTGACTACCTGCGCAAGGACATCGTCGAGATCCTGGTCGACAGCCAGGAGGTTTATGACCAGGCCCGGGAGTTTATGGAGCAGGTCATGCCGCATAACCTGGGCAAGTTGAAGCTCTACCAGGACTCTACCCCGCTGTTCAGCCGCTACCAGATTGAATCCCAGATCGAATCGGCCTTTCAGCGCGAGGTTTCGCTGCCCTCCGGTGGCGCGATCGTCATCGATCATACCGAGGCACTGATATCCATCGACATCAACTCCGCCCGCGCGACCAAGGGCAGCGATATCGAGGAAACCGCCCTCAACACCAATCTCGAGGCGGCCGATGAGGTTGCTCGCCAGCTGCGTATCCGTGACCTGGGCGGCCTGGTCGTCATCGACTTTATTGACATGCAGCCCCCGCGCCACCACCGGGAGGTCGAGAACCGGCTGCGTGATGCCCTGCAGATGGACCGGGCCCGTGTCCAGATCGGACGGATATCCCGGTTTGGACTGCTCGAGATGTCCCGCCAGCGACTGCGACCCTCACTGGGTGAATCCAGCCAGATCGTCTGTCCGCGCTGCACCGGGCAGGGCACAATCCGGGGGGTTGAGTCTCTGTCCCTGTCCGTGCTGCGGATTATCGAGGAAGAGGCCATGAAGGAAAACACCATCCGCATCGTGGCCCGCGTACCGGTCGATGTCGGCACCTATCTGCTTAACGAGAAGCGCGAGTTACTCCACGGGCTCGAGTCACGCCACCGCGTATCGGTCATGCTGATTCCCTCACCCGCAATGGAAACACCCAATTACGAGATCCAGCGTATCCGCACCGATGAATTACCAGCCAAGCAGGGGGAGCGTAGCTACCACATGACCCGGGTAGAACCGGAACTGGAGGAAGCACCGATCACCGCGCGGACAAGGACTGCAGCAGAGGCCCCGGCCGTCAAAACGGTTGCCCCAGGCGCACCGGCACCGGATCACAAATACACAACGGTAGTCGAGGTAAAGGAGACCGTCAAGAAACCCGGACTGCTGCGCAAGCTCTTGGCCAGCCTCTCAGGCACGGCTGAAAAGCCTGCGCTGGCGGAGACAAAACCGGTAGAACGGCAACGTGGTCAGCAGCGCAGCCAGGGCAAGAGCGGTTCCAGCCGTGGTGGACGTCGTGGCAGGCCGCCCCAGAAAAGTACACGTGCTGGCGGCGACCGGCAATCGCCTGGACAGACACCACGTCGGGACAGGCCGCAACAGGCAGACAGGCCCCAGAAAAAGATGCCCCAGACTGAGGCCGAGAAAACCGGCAGGCCTATCAGCCAGGACAAGGACGCTGAAGCAGAAAGCAGTCAAGCTGACCGCACCCAGCAAGGTCAAGGACGCGGGTCACGCCGCGGTCGTCGTGGCGGCCGGCGGCGGCCATCCGGGCAGCGCCGGCCTGCAGAGGGCCAGAAGGAAAACACCACCGCGGACAGCAGCAGACAAGAAGGCACAACCTCGACAGCCGATGCACAAGGCCAATCAGCGACCAGCAAGCAGGCCCCGGCACAAAAACCGACTGAAATTGCGGAAACCCGAACTGCGGCCGTGGCCGATAGCGCTATCAAACGCGAAGTGAAGCCAGGGTCCGAAACGGTCGCCTCACCTGGCCCTACAACGCAAAACCCGGTGGAGAATAAAACCGGTGGCAGCCCGCAAGTCAGTGAGCCCCCGGTTCAGAAAGAAAATATAATGCCTGACTAACCCGCATTACTCACCGGGCAGCGGCAAATCAACATAAGGCACTGATGTAAAGAACTGAGTGCAGATCTGGGACAAGACAGGGCGTTTTGTGCGTTGACTATCCCGGCCCTGGATCCCGGTGAGTAATGCGGGCTAGCCGACCAGATGCTCACAGCCCGTGCTGCTGGCGTATCTCCGCCAGCAGTCCCCGGGCGGCCTGCTCGACCAGATCCAGCACCCGTTCAAAGCCGGTGCCGCCACCATAGTAAGGATCGGGCACCTCCCGGGTTCCGGCCTCCGGAGCAAAGTCCAGGAACAGCCTGAGTTTCCCCGACTGTTCAGCTGGACAGACCAGAAGCAGATCCTGGTAATTGTTCCAGTCCATCGCCAGCACCAGGTCGAAACGCTGGAAATCGGCCTCCGAGACTCGGCGCGCACGCTGCGCACCCATATCGATGCCGCGACGTAAGGCCGCCTCCATCGCCCGTCTGTCCGGGCTTTCACCGATATGGTAGGCATGCGTTCCGGCCGAATCGATATGGATACGCCCGGCCAGGCCTTCATTTTTCACCAGGTACTCGAATACACCCTGGGCAGTCGGCGACCTGCAGATATTGCCCATGCACACGAACAACACGGATACTGCTGTTTCTCTATTCATAACCTGTCGTATCGAATGTCCTTCTCAGTCATGCCCTGATTAGCCGACCCGCTGTGGAATAAGTAGTTTCCCTAATTGTTTTATCGTATTTAACAGCTTATTATTATACTGTGTTTTTTTCATAGTCGTGACTCCTTACGGCGGCCTTAAAGGCCGCCGTTTTTATTTGGCGTCTCTGTCTTGCAAGGGCATCTCTGGCAAGATTTAGTAGAATCCCCAATTGCCACGCGCGTCAAGGAAAACAGATAATCGGCTGACGATAACTATAAAACTGCTTCAAACTGCATAATGATAAAACAAAACCTGTCAGCCAGCCCAAGACGATCCCGCCCGAGTTCTATCACGCTCAGCTACTGCCTCTTGCTAGTGTTACTGGTCTTTTGCGGCAATACACATCCTGCAACCACGACCTTTGACCCGGATGCCGAGTTTGAAACGAGCACGGGTACCGCCTCGCAACCATCGGACCTCGAACGATTGCCGCGCCAGGGTTACGAGATGTGGGCAACTGATATGAGCGGCACACCGGGAGCCGTGGACTTCCAGATAAATAATGGTCCTTCCCGTGTGACCGGACCGGCCGCGGAGCACGGTACTCCAAGCCGTCTGAGTTTCTTTTACATCCTGGGAACAGCAGTCATTATTGCCCTGCTCGTTGAGATTTACACCAAGAAGGATATCTGACAGCCCCGGCAACAAGGCCAACCCGTGTGAGAAATGCGGGCTAAGCCCCCATTGATTCCAGATGCGCAGCCATGCGCACGAGGTCAGGCAGGGAATCGGCCTGCATCTTCTTCATGACATTGGAACGGTGCACCTCGATGGTCCGGTTACTGACACCGAGATGTGCGGCAAGGTCCTTATTCGACATACCCTGTACGACGTATTTCATCACTTCCCGCTCACGTTGCGTCAAGCTTGCAAAGCTCTCATTCACACCAGCCCTTGTCACCCGAGTCTTGTGTTCTGCCTTTTCCCGTTGCAGCGCGGTCCGGATACTTGCAAGCAGGTCCGAATTCCTGAAAGGCTTTTCGATAAAGTCCACGGCGCCGGACTTCATTGCCTTGACAGAGGTAGCAACATCACCATGACCGGTAATAAATACAATCGGTAACGCAAAACCACGTGCCTTGAGTTTCGTCTGCAAATCCAGTCCCGACATGCCATCCATGCGCTGATCCAGTATCAGCACCCCACGATTGGCTGCATCGACGTCATCGAGAAACCTTTCGGCCGAGTCGAAGGACTCGACCTTCAGATTGACACTCTTCAGATAGACAGTCAGGGCATGCCGGACTGCCGCATCATCATCCACAAGAAATACAGTTGTCTCTGAATTCATATACAGACCAACTAGCCAGACAATGGAAGGTTGAAACCAAAACGCGCACCCTTTTCATACTCCTTGTCGACCCACAGTGTCCCTCTATGGGTCTCGATTATGGAGCGGCAGATGGAAAGCCCTATGCCCATTCCGGAAGCCTTGCTTGATTTAAAAGGACTGAACAACTTGTCAAGCATATCAGCGGCAATGCCGGGGCCGTTATCTGTCACTGTAACTTCAATCGAATCGTTCGATGATATTGCGGTTTTCAACTCCACCCAGCCATCGATGATTTCGGCTTCTTCAATGGCCTCCATAGCGTTACGGACCAGATTGATCAGGACCTGCTCTATCTGAACCTGGTCCAGCATGACCTCGCGGCCCTGCACGTTCAGGTCAAGCCCGATGCTTACCTGTGCATCACGCATATCCCATTTCATCAGATCAATAACTCTCAGTGCCATGTCATCGAACACCACCGGTTCCATCCTGGTCTCACCCCGGGAGACGACACGACGCAGGTTATGGATGATTTCTCCGGCACGGTAGGCCTGTTCCCTGGCGCGTTTCAGGATCTCGTCAAGATCCCGCGGTGGCGAGGGCAGCTGTTCAAACAGCTGCAAGGCGGA
>JAOTTU010000144.1 GCA_029864225.1 Gammaproteobacteria bacterium
CAGCCGCTTCCTGGCTTCCGCAAGAGAAACCTCTCGCCCTTCTTCCAGATCCGCCAGGCCCTCCACGACGGCACGCATGAAGGCGCGCTCCTCCTCCGTTTCTTCAAAATCTGCCACGGACTGGACCACGGCAACACCGCGGCCGCGGCTGGTAAGGAGTACTGGCCGATGCGCCTCCGCTACATGTTTCACCACCCGACCGGGATTAGTTTTCAGATCGGTAAGCGGAACTACATCCTCTGAAAATTTCGTGCTCATAGCAACTCCGAATGCGCCATTAACAGGTCACATAATAGCACCTGTTAAACGCACCAACAACAGGTCTTTTATTTATAGGGCAAGCGTGTGCGTAGCGAATTCGTAATTATTACCTGAAAACGAGAAGTTAGACAGTCTTGTTCCTGAAAGCACTCGCCCCTACCCTGCTCCGTCATGAAGGATCTGCTGATACTCCTCGCACATCTATTGACCACGATCGCCAAACTCCTGGGGCCAGGTGGTGCGCGGGCCGTTATCGCAGACAGCCTGCTCATGAAACAACAGCTCCTGGTCACCAACCGTTCACGGCGACGCGCGCCTAATCTATCGGCGCTTGATCGGTTTCTGTCCGGTTTCTGCTCGCTGTTTCTCGATCCACGTCGGATCCAGCGTGCTGCCGTAATTATTCGGCCATCGACACTATTGAGATTCCATGCTCTGCTAAAAAGTCGCAAGTACCGGCTGCTGTATTCATCAGGCAGAAAAGGTAAGCCAGGCCCCAAGGGCCCATCACACGAACTCATCCAGGCGATTGTTGAACTAAAGCTACGCAATCCGCGCTTTGGCTGCCTTAGAATCGCGCAGCAAATCGCCAGAACATTCGGGATGGATATCGACAAGGATCTGGTTCGGCGGGTCCTTGCCAAACACTACCGCCCAATGCCCGATGACGGCGGGTCATCATGGCTGGCCTTCCTTGGTCACACGAAAGACAGTCTTTGGAGTATTGACCTGTTTCGGTGTGAATCCATTCTATTGAAGAGCCACTGGGTGCTTGTGATCATAGATCAGTTCACGCGTCGCATCATCGGCTTTGGCGTTCATGCGGGCGATGTCGATGGTGTCACCCTATGCCGAATGTTCAACACAGCCATTGCCAGTCAGAGCACTCCACACCACCTCAGTTCAGACAACGACCCATTATTTCTTTATCACAGATGGCAAGCCAACCTGAGAATTCTTGAAATCGAAGAAATTAAGTCCATCCCGTATACACCAGTATCACATCCATTCGTTGAGCGACTGATTGGAACGATTCGTCGTGAATATCTGGATCACATCTTTTTTTGGAATGCGCACGACCTGGAGCGGAAACTTGAGGCCTTTAGGAAATACTACAACCAGAATCGGGTTCATCAATCACTGGCCGGAAATACACCGGCGGTTGTTAGCGACATTTCTCAAACTCAATACGCAGATCTCAGCAACTATTCCTGGATATCTCACTGCAACGGCCTTTTTCAGACGCCGATTGCTGCTTGAACTGGAATTCGCCAAGGACGGGCATTTCCTGGTGAATCCCGATGCCGTATTTATCAATCCACCGCAATGCAGGAAGGTGACTTATAATGGATAATCAGTGAAAGATGCTGTCTTACCAACAGTTCTGATATACAAGTCTGCAAGACGGCGCATGCGGCCGTCTTCCGGGCGCGGCTGCATAATCGCGAAACGCCAGGCATAGGTATTGTGGTCTCTATTGCCCGGTACAGGGTGTGCAATACGAGCATATTTCACATAAAGCGGGTTTTAGTCATGAAGCATTTTATATTGATGTTGTTGTTGATAATCAGCGTTCCTGGTGTGGGCCACGCAAAGCAGGTTGTCGGCTGGACGGAGAATGCAGTCATCTATCCCGGCGGTCTGGAACTTCGGGCCAAGATTGACACCGGCGCCATGGCCTCATCCCTCAATTGCGAGTGTAGAAATTTATTCGAAAAGGATGGTGAACAGTGGGTGCGTTTCAGTGTCATCAACTACCAGGGAGAGCAGATGTGGTTGGAAAGAAAGATCCACCGCATGGCGAATATCAAGCGCCATTTCGGCGGCATCCAGGAACGCCCGGTGATCATACTGGGGGTCTGCCTCGGTAACGTGTATCGCGAAACCGAGGTCAATGTCATTGATCGCAGCGGGCTTGATTACCAGATGCTGATCGGGCGAAAGTTCCTGGAGGGGGAATTTCTCGTGGATTCCAGCGCCCAGTTCATCAACCCGCCGCAATGTGACGTCAGGATTAATGAGTAATCGTCACCTCTACTGGCTAGCCGGGACACTGGCAACCATCGGCCTGGTTATTTTCCTGTACAAGTCAGCGGTCCTCGGCTTTCCGGTCACCCCCGGCACCACCTCCGAGATGTGGGATGTGGAGGTGCGATTGCGTTTCCAGGCAAAGGACAGACCGGTGAAGGTGTCGATGTATATCCCTTCCGATGTGCGTCCCTACAGCATAGTGGATGAAAACTTCGTTTCGCGCGGTTACGGGCTGACAACTGCTCGCACTGACAGTAACCGCCAGGCCGTCTGGTCGCTTCGTCGTGCGGATGGTTTGCAGACCCTGTATTACCGTGTCCTGGTGCAACGGGTTGAGATGAAGGAAACACCGGTGGCCCAGGCCGGGCCCGGTACGGATGTGGAGGAACTGGCCGGTGCGCGGCGGGACGCGGCCAGCGCACTGCTGGCAGAGATCCAGGAGCTCTCGGCCGACCGGGATACCCTGGTGGCACAGTTGATGCAGCGGCTCTACCAGCCTGGACGGGATACCAACGCGGCGCTACTGGTAGGCAGGAAGGCCGATGCAGGCAAGCGTATCGAAACTGCAGTCCAGGTCCTGGCACTTGATAATATCCCGGCCCGCCTGATTCGGGGCGTACGCCTGGCAGAGGGGCGGGATGTGGAACTGCTGCCGTGGTTACAGGTGCATGACGGCAAGAAGCAGTGGCGTTTCTATCATCCGGATACCGGCGAGACGGGGCCGCCCGATGATTACCTGGTCCTGTGGCGCGGTACGGAAGATCTTGTGCAGATCGACGGCGGTCGGCGCCTGGAAGTCATGGTCTCAGTCAGGCGCAGCGAACAGGCCAGTATGCTCGCCGCGGCTGTGCGCAGCAGTATTGTCAGTCCACACCTGCTGCAGTTTTCCCTGTTCAGTCTGCCGTTACAAACCCAGGAGGTATACCGTGTGCTGCTGTTGATACCGCTGGCCGCCTTTTTGCTGGTTATCTTCAGGAACGTGGTCGGAGTGAATACCTTCGGTACCTTTATGCCGGTTCTTATTGCCCTGGCATTTCGGGAAACCCAGCTACTGTGGGGCATTGCGCTGTTTACCCTGGTAGTGGCGCTGGGGCTGGCGATGCGCTTTTACCTGGATCGACTCAAACTGCTGGTAGTGCCACGGCTGGCCGCAGTGCTGATCGTGGTAATCCTGCTGATGGCGGGCATCAGTATCGTCAGTCATCAACTGGGTCTGGAAAGGGGCCTGTCCATCGCACTATTCCCCATGGTGATCCTGACTATGACCATTGAACGCATGTCCATCGTCTGGGATGAAAGGGGCCCTGCCGAGGCCATCGAGCAGGGGGCGGGCAGCCTCGTGGTGGCATCGCTGGCCTACCTGGTGATCAGCAATGGTTATGTCGGGCATATTGTCTTCGTATTCCCGGAACTCCTGCTGCTGGTACTGGCGCTGACGCTGTTGCTGGGACGCTATTCCGGTTATCGGCTGCTGGAACTCAGGCGTTTCAGGGTGCTGGCCAGGGATAAAACATGATTGTCAGGCTGGCCAGGCGCTTGCGTGAGCAAGGCGTGCTGGGTATCAACAGGCGCAATGCCGAATATACGCTGAGACATAACCCGCGGCACCTGTATCCGCTGGTTGATGACAAGCTGCGCACCAAGCGCCTGGCCGAGGCGGCCGGTATAGCAGTACCGGAACTGTACGGAGTGGTGGAGATCGAACGCCAGGTTGCATCCTTGCCGGCGCTGGTGCAGGAGCATGCGGATTTTGTCATCAAGCCGGCCCGGGGCAGCGGCGGGAACGGAATTCTTGTTATTGCCGGCAGGCACAAGTCACTTTATCGCAAGGCAAGCGGGGCCCTCATGGACAAGAGGGAAATGGCCCATCATGTGTCCAATATCCTCAGCGGCATGTACAGCCTTGGTGGCCAGCCGGACAAGGCATTCATCGAATACCGGGTACAATTCAACCCGGTATTCGAGCGCATCACCTACCTCGGGGTGCCCGATATACGCATCATCGTGTTCCTTGGTGTGCCGGTCATGTCCATGGTGCGTCTGCCGACAAGCGCGTCCGACGGCAGGGCCAATCTGCACCAGGGTGCCATAGGTGCCGGCATCGATATCGCCACCGGGCTCACACTGACGGCAGTAAGGTACAACGACATCGTTTATGAACATCCTGACACAGGCAACGAGGTCACCGGCATCCAGGTGCCGTACTGGGACCAGCTGCTGGAACTGGCGGCGCGCGGCCATGAACTGACCGGCCTCGGTTATGTTGGTGTCGATTTTGTGCTCGACCGGGAGAAGGGGCCACTTATGCTGGAACTCAATGCCCGTCCCGGTCTCAACATCCAGATCGCCAACCTGGCGGGGCTGTTGCACCGGCTGCATAAAGTGGAAGCGTTTCGTGGCGAACTGGCCACTCTCGGGCAAAGGGTTGCATTTGCAAGGCGGCACTTCGGTACTGCCTGACACCGGTTTGCCTCGCCACGAGCAGTCGCCTGTTTTTACCCGCCAGATGATGTGCAAGAATCTTCCCGACCACCCGTGGATCCTCGATGGCGGCAACCACCCGCACCGCACCCCCCTCATGCTTCGCAGGTCTCGACATCGATA
>JAOTTU010000145.1 GCA_029864225.1 Gammaproteobacteria bacterium
GGACATCAGTGTCTAACCTGTCGGATATCGTTGGTTTCAGAACCCGCCTGCCGGCGGGTTTGTTGTTTCTGGAGCGGGGTTCCCCCCCAGGTGGCACCCGGCTTCAGGGCATGACCAGCGTAACTACCAGGTAGGCCGCGCTGACGATGGACAAGCCCGAGCCCCAGATGCTGAGCCAGTAATGCCTGCTGCGAATACCGGCGACTACGAAACCGATTCCCAGAACAAAGCTAAACACGGCAGCGCCGATAAACGGGCCTTGTCCGACGGGTAAGCCCGGCTCACTTGGGGTGTCGCCTATGCGGTAGCGCATGTCGGGTAACAGGGTCTGGTTAACGATGAATGATGCAATTGGCCGGTCTTGCGGCCGGCGTGTATTAAACCGGTTCTGAAGTCGTAACGTCAATGCATGATAAATGACACTGGCGTATGACGCGCGATGAAAAGTCCCTATAATTGGCGCTGATTCATCTGAGAGCGATGCCCCCTTGTTCAAGACCGTTTCATTGCTGTTGCTTGGACTCAGCCTGATTGCAGGATTCGGGCCTGCGTGGAGCGGATGGGATGAAAGCGAGGCCGCCTACCGGCGCGGGGACTACACCACCGCCTTCAGGCACTGGCAGTCACTGGCAAAGCATGGTGATGTCGGGGCCCAATATGATGTCGGCGTGATGTTACATCAGGGCCTCGGTGTTCCCCGGGATGATGCCCGTGCCGTGCACTGGTTCAGGCAGGCCGCGGAACAGGGATACGCCATGGCAGACTACGGCCTCGGCTATATGTACCAGGAAGGGCATGGTGTTCCGCAGGACGCCCGCGAGGCCGCGAAGTGGTATCGCCGCGCCGCACAGCAGGGTCTTGCCGAGGCCCAGTTTAACCTGGGCCTGATGTACCTGGAGGGGGCCGGCATCGGGACGGACATTGCCGAGGCCTTGAAGTGGCTCACACCGGCCGCTGAACAGGGGCTGGTAGAGGCGCAGTTCCACCTGGGCTATCTCTATGCCGAGGGGCGCGGTGTCTCGCAGGACTATCGTGAGGCCGTGAAATGGTATCGCGCCGCCGCCGAGCGCGGCCTGGTCAGGGCCCAGCTCAACCTCGGGGTTCTCAATACGAAGGCGCAGACCTACAGCGAGGCCGTGAAATGGTATCGCGCCGCCGCCGAGCGCGGTCATGTAAAAGCACAATATTATCTTGGGCTTATGTATTCAGAGGGGCAGGGTGTCCCGCAGGATGCGGAGCAGGCCCTGCACTGGTACAAGGCGTCGGCCGAACAGGGTTTCGCCCGGGCGCAATTTGCCCTGGGTCGGCTGCACGAGCAGGGCGTCGCAGTCCCGCAGGACAGTGCTACGGCCATTCGCTGGTACCGGCTGGCCGCGCAACAGGACGATATCGAGGCACAGTTGAGGCTCGGTCAGATTTACAATGAGGGCATCGGTGTTGCGCAGAACGGCAATGAAGCGGTCAACTGGTTCAGGCAGGCCGCCATGCAGGGTGATGCGGAGGCCCAGTTCAAGCTGGGTGTTATGTACAAAAATGGGGTCGGTGTCCCGCAGGACATGGCCGAAGCGGCGCGCTGGTACCGGGCGGCTGCCGAGCAGGGCTATGCCAAGGCGCAGAATAATCTCGGTTACATGTACGGGACGGGGAATGGTGTTCCCCAGGATTACGTGCTCGCCCACTTGTGGTACAACCAGGCCGGGGCGAACGGCATCGAGCTGGGTATCAAGAACCGGGACAAGCTCGCCAGAGAAATGACCTCCGCCCAGATCGCCATGGCCCAGCGGCTGGCACGGGAGTGGATGGCACGCTGTGAGGACACCGGCAGTGGCCGTTTGTCCGCCACACAGACTGTGTCATCTGATGTGTCCACGATCGAATCCGCGCTACAGTCGGGTCCGCCGGCTGCCGGCCCGGCGACCAGGGCGCCGCACCAGGACGCAGAATCCTCGCCATGACAGCGGTGTACCCAGCGGGTGGTGAGGGGAAGTCTGGCCGTTTTGCTGCCTGGTTCAGATTCATCCGCGCACGGGGATGTCCGGGGGAGCGGGGTCGGCACCAGCGGGCACGAAAAGTGAACAGAACCGGTTGTCACGGACCGTGTTCCCTGTTTCAATGGCGTTGCACGACAGGCGTTCAGTTGCAGGCCTGTGTCACCAGAGCAAGCGGTTTGCAGTGACTGATCAAAAAGGAATCAACGGTGTCCCGCATTAGTAATAAAAAAATCAGGAATTTTATGCAGAAAATGCAGGATGAGGGTTCTGAAGGCTTCGCGGCCGGTCCCTGGCCAGACTCTGAAGGCACCGGAGGCAAGGCCCCTGCAACTATGGCCGCGCGCTCGCGGTCAATGTGGCCGTCGGCCAACAGCATCGTCGCGGCACTTGCCCTGGTCCTGATAGTAACGGGTGTGGTAGGGGCCTATCTATCCAACAAGTCAAAGCGTGAGGCCGTCATCGCCCAGGTCGACGCCATTTTCAGCGAGCCTTTACGCAACCCCGACGCGGAGCGCCTGCAGGCCCTGGAGGCCAGGCTGGCGAACAGCCTCACACCGTATGAAAAACGCCTGCGGGATCTGGAACTGAACCTGACGCAGACCCGTTCATTTTATGACGAGCGCCTGGAGGGTCTGGAGCAAAGGTTGATGCATGTCAACGCCCCCTACGAGGAACGCCTGAACAAGATGGAGAAAATGCTGATCGATGTCAGTGACCCCTACAATGAGAAGTTGCACGGGATCGAGCAGCGACTGGTGCATACCACGAATCGCCTGGACGAACTGTCTGCCGTAATGGCGTCATTGGCGAATAGCGCCGAGGCGATTATCGAGGCGAACGTTGCCATGATGACCGACCCTCCTGCAGCGCTGCCGATCAAGCCGGCTGTCGTTTCCCGTGACAATGTGACATTGCCGCCGCCGCAGGCCGCGCAGACCGTTGCCTTGCGGCAGCCGGCCGTGCAAACCGTTGCCCCGCAGGCGCCGGGCGAACCGGCGGCTGACTTGCCGGCTTCAGGCAAAATCGGTCCCTGGGTGATTAATATCGGCTCTTACGCGAAAGAGACCATGGCCATCAGGAAGCAGGCCGCGTTCCTTGAGAAGGGCGTCGCCACGGAACGGATGGCCGCCAACGTGGGTAACCGGACCCTGTACCGCGTCCATGTCGCCGGCTTCAACAGCCGCAGGGAGGCCAGCGCCCAGGCCCGGACGATCCAGCAGCAGTTGGGGCTCAAGGAAACCTGGATCAAGCGTCGCTAGCCAGCCTGCTGCCGCGCTTGCCGGGTGCGCCACACTCTTCCCGGATTCATCACACACAGTCCTGTGCCGCCCGGGATGCGCCATAATTAATATACGGATGCGCGCAAACCACGGGAGCGTGATGTGACCGATCACAAGCACGAGAGCATGTCGTTTCGAGAAGGGGTTGACCGCATGGTTGACCGCGCCACCCTGGCGGCCGGTCTCGACCCCGGCACGGCCAAGGTCATCAAGGCCTGCGATGCCGTCCTGCAGATCAAGTTTCCCGTCAGGCTGCGCGCCGGCATCGAGGTGTTCACCGGATGGTGGGCGGTACACAGCGCGCACCGCCTGCCGGCCAAGGGCGGGCTGCGATTTTCCCTGCAGGTAAGCCAGGACGAGACCGAGGCTTTGTCTGCCCTGATGAGTTACAAGTGCGCCATTGCCGATATCCCGTTCGGCGGGGCCAAGGGCGGCCTGATTATCGATCCGTCAAAATACCACCTCGATGAACTGGCCGAGATCACCCGCCGCTTTGCCCGGGAACTGGCCCGCCGCGACCTGCTCAACCCGGCCACAAACGTCCCGGCACCGGATATGGGGACCTCGTCCCGGGAGATGGCATGGATAGCCGATACCTACAAGACCCTGTTCCCGGAGGATGTCAACCAGGATGCCTGTGTGACCGGCAAGCCGGTCAGCCGGGGGGGAATCCCGGGACGTACAGACGCTGTCGGAAAGGGTGTGCAGTTTGCCCTGCAGGAATTCTTTCGCCATCCCGATGAACTGGAGAAGGCCGGGCTCAGCGATGGCCTGTCCGGGCAGCGCGTGGTTATCCAGGGGCTCGGCAATGTGGGTTACCACACCGCGAAGTATCTTGCAGAGGAGGAAAAGGTCAAGGTCATCGCCATCATCGAGCGCGACGGCGTGGTGTTCAACAAAGACGGTCTGAACGTCCATGATGTGCGCCAGCACTTTGCCGAGACTGGCGGGCTGAAGGGATTCCAGAAAGCGGAGTACAGCCCGCAGGGCAGCGAGGCACTGGAGATGGAGTGCGACATCCTGATCCCCGCGGCACTTGAATCACAGATCCATGCGGGCAATGCCATGAATATCCAGACCAGCCTCATTGTCGAGGGTGCGAACGGACCGGTGACCTACGAGGCGGACGAGATCCTGCGGCGCCGCGGTGTCGTTATGCTGCCGGATATCTACGTCAATGTGGGTGGCGTGACCGTTTCCTATTTTGAATGGGCGCGAAACCTTTCCCACATGCGTTTCGGGCGCCTGCAACGTCGCTATGAGGAACTGCGCGGTACCAGTTACCTCTCCGCACTGGAGAACATGACCGGACGGGAGGTCCCGCGCACCCTGCGCACCGAGATCGTACGCGGTGCCAGTGAACTGGACCTGGTGCGCTCTGGCCTGGACGACACCATGCGTGCCGCTTTTCTGGACATCCGTGAGGCCATGAAACGCAACGAAAATATCCACGATTACCGCACCGCGGCCTATGTTATCGCCATACAGAAGCTGGCGCAGTCCTACTACGACATGGGCCTGGTGGAAATCCCGGAGGAGTAGGCCGCGAGCGGTACCGGCTAGTCTGTTTTCCCTTCAGGAATCCCCCGCAGCCCGGTTTTTCCAGCTCGACTGTGTTCGAT
>JAOTTU010000146.1 GCA_029864225.1 Gammaproteobacteria bacterium
CATTGACGCCGAATCATTCGGTAACACAGTGCCTGCCCTGGTGTGTGACCTGGCAGACATGGCGCATTGCCGGGATGGTGTGGTTCCTTGATACCGTTAGCCGTATCAATGCAGCTGGTCATGTCGGCTCTCCCGAGTGTGGCATCTGCCGCTGTCAGGGTGCGTGGCAATGGGCCGCATCTGCGTTTTATAGTGTCCTGACAGGCTCGTCCATCAAGTTGATGCTAAATCTTGAAAAGTTATATAACTAATGGAAAATATATATTATTCTTTACAAGGATAACCCAGTATACAGGCCTGTTTTTATTAATGCGGGCGGCTGGGTTAGAGTACCTGTTCCTATCGCTCGGGCATCACCCGGGAACCAGCAGGAGAGGATTATGGCGAATGAGGGCTATCATGAACCGGTTGGCGAACTTGACGATGAAACGCGGGACATGCACCGCGCCATTACCTCGCTGATGGAGGAACTGGAGGCGGTCGACTGGTACAACCAGCGCGTGAATGCGTGTGAGGACACCGAGTTGAAGGCGATTCTTGCGCACAACCGGGATGAGGAAAAAGAGCACGCCGCCATGGTGCTGGAGTGGATCCGGCGTCGTGACCCGGCGTTTGACAAGGAACTGAGAGACTATCTGTTCACCGATAAGCCGATTGTGCACGCCTAGCCCGCATATCTCACCGGGCGGCGTCATATCCACCTTAGGCGCTGATGTAAAGAACAGAGTACTGATCAGGAACAAGACAGTGTGTTGCGGGCGTTGCCTGTCCCGTCCCTGACGGGCATTGCATCCCGTCCATTGCGCCGTCATGTCCCATCGGTGCAATCTGTCAGGATGCTGACATTCACATGAAATTCTTTCGTCCAAAGTCCA
The DNA here is from genome assembly GCA_029864225.1 of Gammaproteobacteria bacterium. Classification (GTDB taxonomy): domain Bacteria; phylum Pseudomonadota; class Gammaproteobacteria; order UBA9214; family UBA9214; genus CAMYJZ01. The sequence continues at coordinate 876 of JAOTTU010000146.1, forward strand.
TCCTGCGGCTGATCCTGATCGGCTTCGTCCTGGTCGCCCTGCCGCTGATTATCGCCCTGGTGGTTGCCACGGTATCGGTCGACCGCCTGGTTACCCAGAGCCAGCATGCCCTGTTCCAGAGCGTGCAAGTCGCCACGGGTACCCAGGTCCTGCTGGAATCACTCACCGCCATGGAGCGCAACGCGCGTCAGTACCAGGTGCTGGGTGATGCCGTGCTGCTGGACGTTTACAAGGAAAACCGCACCCGCTTTGTCGACACCGCGCGTTCGTTGAAGGCGATGGATCTCGCCGGCAACCAGCGCAACCTGCTCCACCAGCTGTTCTCTGCAGAACGGGAGGTCCATCTGGTTTTCAGTTCCCCGCCGCATAATGACCCCGACGCCATCCCGGCAGTGCAGAAATACACCGAGCTGGCCCAGACCGCACAGCAGATCCTGGAGGACAACCAGGCCCTGATAAACCGGGGATTGGAGCAGATTCAGAGTGTGGCGCAGGAAGTGCAGCACACCCTGATAATGGAGGCTGTCGCCCTGATCCCGATTGCGATTTTACTCATGGTTATCTTCACTGTCCTGATTACCCGGCCCATCAACCAGATTGACCGGGCGATACGCCGTCTGGGTGACGGGACATTCAACTCACCGGTTGTCATTACCGGGCCACGTGACCTGGAACAGCTGGGGGAGCGCCTCAACTGGCTGCAGGACCGCCTGCTGGAACTGGAGCAGGAGAAGACAAAATTCCTGCAACATATCTCCCATGAGCTGAAAACCCCGCTGACCACCATCCGGGAGGGGGCGGAACTCATGGACGAACAGATCGTCGGCAGCCTGAACAGCCAGCAACGCGAAATTGCCCACATCCTGCACGAGAACAGTATCCAGCTGCAGAAGCTGATCGAGGACCTGCTGGATTTCAGTATCCTGCAATCACATCAATCCAGGACCCTGCACGCCGGGGTGGAGCTTGATGCCCTGATCGAAGAAGTCCTGGAGGACCACAAGGTCGCACTCCTGTCACGCCAGCTGGAGTTGTCAAAGTCGCTGGAGGCCGTCAGCCTGGTGGGTGATCGGGAGAAGTTGCGTACCCTGGTCGATAACCTGGTCTCCAACGCGGTCAAGTATTCGCCGCTTGGCAGCCGCCTGTCGGTTTCCCTGTCGACTCGCGACAGCCAGGCAGTCATCGAGGTGGCCGACTCCGGTCCGGGTATACCCTGGGCCGAACGCGAGCGGGTGTTCGAGGCTTTTTTCCAGGGCGAACCGGCCGCCCGCGGGCATGTACGCGGCTCCGGCCTGGGATTATCCATTGCCAGGGAACATGCCCAGGCACATGGAGGTGATATCTCCGTGGTAGAATGCGAAGCTTCCGGGGCATGCCTGCGGGTCGTGTTGCCGCTGGAGCAGGTTACTTGAATATAAACAGAATTGTCGGGTTGCTGGGCGTCCTGGTACTGCTGCTTTGTGGCTGCGGTCAGATGCAATCCTATACCAATAAGGTGTTGCCGCCAGTGTTCGAAGGCGGGCAGGGTGTCAACGACTGGCTGGCCGAGCTGCATAGCACCCGCAATCTGTCCAAGGACGAATTAAGCATTGTGCTGGGGTCCTGGGAACAGGATTTTCGTTACGATCCCAATCTCAGCAACCGATTGAGACTGGTGCTGTTGCTGGCCGCCGGAGAGCCGTCGGTGAGTGACCGACAGCGTGCACGGAAATTGCTGGACGAGATCAATCCCCTCCCGGAGGGTCCGGGTGAGCGGGAGCTTATCGACATCCTCCAGCAGTTCCTTGCCGGGCAGCAGGAGGCTCGGGGGAAAATCAACGAGCTGTCGAAACAGGTCAAGGAACAGGGCCAGCGTATTAAGGAACTCGAGCAACAACAGCGGGACCTGACGACCATCGAGCAGAGCATCCAGCAACGTGAAAAATCTGCCGGAGAATGAAAAATGCTGACGGATAAATACCGGCTGCTGCTGGTCGATGATGATCGCGGCCTGCTGCGCCTGTTATCCATGCGCCTGACGGCGGCAGGTTACGAGGTCAATGCCGTCGAGAACGGCGAACAGGCGCTGGCGCAACTGCCCTTGTTCCACCCCCATCTCATCATCACAGATCTGCAGATGGCCGGGATGGATGGCATGACGCTGTTCGACAGGGTACACAGCCGCAATCCCTCGCTGCCGGTACTGGTCCTGACGGCGCACGGTACCATCCCGGATGCCGTCGAGGCCACCAGCCGGGGCGTGTTCAGCTATTTGACCAAGCCGTTTGACAGCAAGATCCTGCTGGGGCAGGTTGCGCGCGCCCTGAAGATCAGCGGCGAGGTGTCTGATGTCGGGGAGCATGACAGCCTGTCCACCGAGTGGCGAGATGAGATAGTGACGCGCAGTCCGTTGATGGAAAGCCTGCTGACCCAGGCGCGCCTGGTTGCCGACAGCGACACCAGCGTGATGATTTACGGGCAGAGCGGCACCGGCAAGGAGTTGCTGGCGCGCGCCATCCATAATGCCAGTCCCAGGGCAAAGGGGGCGTTTGTCGCCCTGAACTGCAGTGCCATTCCGGAGTCCTTGTTTGAATCGGAGCTGTTCGGGCATGTCAAGGGGTCATTTACCGGCGCAACGCGTGATCACTCCGGCATGTTCCGCGCGGCGGAGGGCGGTACCCTGTTCCTGGATGAGATCGGGGACATGCCGCTGGGCTTCCAGGTCAAGCTTTTGCGCGCGCTCCAGGAGCGTACCATCCGGCCGGTGGGTTCGACCCAGTCCGTGCCGGTCGACGTGCGCATTATCTCGGCGACCCACCAGGACCTGGACCTGGCCCTCCAGGAAAACAGGTTCAGGGAGGACCTGTTCTACCGGCTGAACGTGGTCACCCTTGAACTGCCAACACTAATGGAACGGCGCGAGGATATCCCCCTGTTGTGCAACCATTTCCTGCATATTTTCCCGGACGCCGAAAAGAAGGGCATTGCCGGGTTTTCGCCGGAGGCCATGGAGGCCATGCTGTCTGCCACCTGGCCCGGTAACGTCAGGCAGCTCTATAATGTCGTCGAGCAGTCAGTGGCCCTGTCGACTACGCCGCTGATCCCCTCGAGCCTGGTGCAGCGCGCCTTGCGCAGCGAGTCCAGTGAAATCCCGGCATTCGCAGAGGCACGCAACCAGTTCGAGCGTGACTACCTGACCCAGGTGTTGCAGATTACCAATGGTAATGTGACCCGCGCGGCGCGCATTGCCAAGCGTAACCGCACCGAGTTCTATAAGTTGCTGCACAAACACCATTTGAACCCGTCACAGTTCAAGTCGGCACATCCCTGAGAGGACTGCGGCCCGGCTATCTTCTCGCGATCCAGATGCTGGGCAGATCCAGTTCCTGTTTGAGTGCACCGGCGCGGGCCTTTGCTGCCGAGCGGGTAGCAAAGCCGCTGACCCTGACGCGGTGCATGGTCTTGCCGTTCACCGTGGCCTCGACCCGTTCTGCCGTAATGCCCGATTGCTCTAATTCAGTGACATACCTGTCTGCGGTCTTCTGCCGGGTGTAGGAGGCGAGATGAACAACCCAACCGTTGGCAGTGCGGGTTGCCTGCGCTGGTGCGGACACCGGATTTGGTGCAGGGCTGGCGGTTGTCTCCGGCCCCGGGTTCGGTGCAGGACTGGCCGCGGCTACGGCTGCCGGCGCTGGGTCCAGCGTTGGGCTGGCTGCCGATGCCGGTACTGGCACCGGGTCATCCGGGCGTCGCGATTCCTCCTGGGTAAACAGGGCAGCCGGTGTGACCTGTGCCGGTGGCATCGGTTGCAGTCTGCTGCGAGCCGGGACCATGGCCTCAACAGGAAGGGCAGCCGGCGGGGCGGCCGTCGTGGCGGCAAGAATGGTGTTGTTGGCATTCTTGAGATCGAGTATCTCGGAGGACAATTTATCCAGGCGGGTTACGGTATGTACCAGTCTGTTTTCAAGGACCTGCAGGCGCTGTGTGTCTGCGGTGGTGACGGTGTTTGCCCGGC
>JAOTTU010000147.1 GCA_029864225.1 Gammaproteobacteria bacterium
CACGCTGGCGGAGCTGCTGTCCACACCGTTGGCCGACCTGTCCGAAAAGTGCGCGGCCGTGTGGGGGCAGCGCGAACAGCTCGACATCGTGCTGAGCGACGGGTTTCGCAACGTGCCACACTGCCTGTTCCTGTACGTGCTCGACACCAACGGCATCCAGATCAGCGACAACGTCAGCAGCAGCGGGCTGCTGCCCGAACACTACGGGCGTGACCGCTCGCGGCGCCCCTACATGCGCGAGACCGTCCCCTCCTGGGGCTTCCTGCTGTCCGATGCCTACCTCAGCCTGCGCGCCAACCGGCCCTCGCTGACGGCCCTGCAGGTGGTCCGTAGTGGTAATGAAATGCTTGGCTTCCTGGGGGCCGACTTCGACCTGCGTGACCTGCCGGTCACCGCCGCGCTTTACGAGGAGTCCAGCGACTGGCGCCAGGTCAAGGGCGATCCGGCCATCCGTGGCACAGTCTTCCAGCAATGCCGCGTCGACAGCCTGATGGACCGCAACATGGACCCGGCCATGGCCATTCTCGAGGAGTTGCTGACCGAGCGCGGCATGTTCCAGGGTGTGATCCACTTCTCCAGCAGTCGTGCCACCATCTGGCTGATGGACGACCCGTTCCGCTACCGCATCCTCGACCACGAAGCGCTCAGTGATCCGGATGTCTGCATGCTCTATTCACGCAGGTCCTACCCCGAGGATGCGCTCATCCCCCCGGACCGGATCAAACCTCTTCTGAACGGCATGCGCCAGCTACGACTGGCAGACGAAACGCTCTACCTGCGCTCGGCCTCGATCAATATCTTCAACGGGATGATCAGCCTGACCTTTTCCTGCGACGGCACGCACTACATGTCGTGGCGGGAGTTTCTCGACAAGGACATTTCGTTCTGGGTGGGCTGTGCGGCGTAGAGGATCGGCCCGCCTAACCTTCCTCGTAGCGTGAAGTGTTGAACTTCCGGCTGAATATTTTATAGACCTCGGCCAGCGTGCGCGGCTTGCTGTCCCGGTTACGAAAAATGCTCTGGTTGCGTCTGGCCGCCCCCGGAAAAATATCACGCGCTATCTTATCGGGGTCCTCGTTGAGGGCCTTCAGAAATGAAATGGCACCTGATGCACCCAGGAAGTGCGTCAGGTAAAGCTCGGTGCGGCCCGGTTCCCGGTCAAGAGAGTACAACAGCCTCTGCATGTTCCGCTTGACGTATTCCGCCGCCAGCAGTGCGGCTATTCTCGGGTTGTGGCGCAGGTCGAGCACATGCTGGTACACGGCCGAATCATGGATGACAGGCTGCGTCTTTCCCTTGCTGTTAACCACCTCTTCAACCTGGGAGGCATACAGCCCTATGCCGTACTTATCCCCATACTCCCTGACGGCTTCCAGCCAGGTATCGTCCTTGAACTGGTAAAGTCCGGCAGCCGACGTAGTCTGCGCCCTGGATGCAGGATCAAAGCTGCTCTCGACTTCGGCCAGTTCCATAAGAAAGGAAAAATCAACATCGGTGTGCAGGCTGCCCAGGCGGATTGCGGCCAGCACCCCACTGTCGATGTGGTATGTCTTTTGGTCCTCTCTGGCCTGGTCGGCAAACCTTTTAATCACGGGTGTCAGTTGATCAGCGGCCGGCACTTCCTCCATACCCGCCAATGGCAGGTACAACAACTTGAATTCCTCAAGCGCCCTTTCCGTCTGCGGATCCTTCAACCCGTCCGCATCTAGCTGGCCAAGGTTGAAGCCGAGCGCCATCAGATTGGTCTGTTGTTCCTTGACCTCCGGATCAAACACCAGCTTGTTGGCAGCCCCCGCTGCCTGCGTATCATCCATCAGCAGCAGCGGCCCCCAATTGTCATAGGCAGTCCGCTTGACCGGCTTGCGCACGACGCGGGTGGCCGCCGGCTCGGGTACCGGTACCTGCTTGATTGCTTCCTCTTCCATGCTCCCGGCATCAGGCACACTGGCTTGTGCGGTTTCCCTGTTCAGGGCCTCCAGCAGTCCCGTCAGTATCTCGTTCTGGTTGTGAAACAGCTGCTCCATGGATACCCGCATACCCTGGATACCCAGGTTGAGTTCTGCGAGTTCACCACGGCCCTCCTGGAAGCCTCGCAGCGTTACGGCACCGACCAGGGTGCCGCAGAGAAACAGCAGACCGGCAACAGCCGCCATCTGGAATACCGGCCGTGGCGGCCTGGCGGTCGCCGCCTGCATGGCCTCCAGCAACTGCCGGCCGACCTCGTTGAATACCTTTGCCTGGTCTGTCTGCAGCGACAGCAGGTTCTGCTGTTCGGACTGCAACAGGGCAAGTGTTTCCCGGGTCATGCCCAGGCTGGACTCATGCTGCTGGCGCTCCTGCTCCAGCTTGCCATCCAGCGTCATCAGCTGCTGTTCGGTGCTTGCCTGGCGCCGTAAGGCCTGTTGCAGCGACTCCTCCAGCTGCCGCGCCTGGCTGCGTTCCTGCTCCAGGCTGATTTCCAGCGAACTGAGCTGCTGCTCGGTGCTTGCCTGGCGCTGCGAGGCCTGATCCAGGGAGGCCTCCAGCAGCTGCACCTGGTGGCGCGCCGCGCTGTGCTCGAATTGAATACTGCTTAACTGCTGCCGCAGATCGGTAATCTGCTGCGCGTCTTTGTTGAGGGTACTCTGGAGTTCATTACGCACGCTCTCCAGTTCTGCGGACAGGGCCTGGTTCTCGCCCTGCGCGGCAGACAGTTCGCGTTCCAGCGCGGCTTTCCTCGGAAAGGCATGCTGTTTTATTGTTTGAAATGTTTTTTGCCAGTCCATCGTTGTTGTAATGCACTTATTTTTCTTGTTAAGCGACTGTTATTATTACTGCCGCTTATTATACTTCCACTGCCTGCCAACGCGAACCTGCATCCCCGGCGTCTCTGCCAGAACCAATTACGTTGCACTATCCCTTTCATATTCTTATGAAAACACGGGACACTGTCTATTGGACCAAGGTCGCAGACACACCAGCCCGCACCCCGGGCCGGCAGCGTGTTTTCCGCTTATAAAACAGAATTCAATTGTGGTCTGCCACCAATTTTGATATGTGGTTTGTCATGATCTGAAATAATCCAGCCCGTCTGCATTCCTGGAGGAACTCCATGCCCAATCCAGTGCTGTCAGTCCGCGACAGAACGGCTGCACCCGCTGCGGTTGATTTCATCCTTGACAAGCTGGCCGCCTACGACACCCACCTGCTGGACTGGATTCGCATCTATCCCATGACCGAGGAACAGCACAAGCCACGGATCGCCGGTGATTTTCCACCGGTCACCCTGAGTGTCTGCTGGCCCCCGCGCGAGCGCTACGTCGGCACCGGGGCACCACTGCCCGAGCACAAGTACCGGATCAAGGTGAATGTCTGGCAGGGCGGGGATTATCCGGCCCTGGAGCGCGACTGGGGACGGGTACCGGCTCGCCCCCTGCGGCGGCGGCGCGGTGTGAGGCAACGCTACACCACCCGGGGGATGTGCGAGTGGCGTCACCCGGACAGCCTGTCCGCGACCGTGCATGCTCTGGCACGGGCAATCTTTCTGTTTCTGGCCGACACCCGGCAGACCGACCAGCATCCCAGCAACAGCAACGCCAGCGCCTGGGGACACCGCTGGGCCGTGGAATGGCTGCATGCAAACGGGCAGAGATCAGCCGCCGAGTCGCTGGCCGCGCAGCTGGTGCAGTGGTACCTGATCCAGAGCAAGGGGATATGACCCGAATGCCGACAGCACGCAACGGCGCCAGACCCGTCTCCGTCCCGACAGACAGAGTAAAGCTGAAATGCTGAGCAGGTACTGGCTAATTGCCCTGGCCGGGGTGGTTGCATTGATCGCAGTGCCGCTGTTTCTCTCCACAGAAGAGGAACAAATCCTCGAACAGCTCGAGCGGATCCGCAGCCTGGCAGAGATCACCTCAGCGGAGAACGGCATCCAGCAGCTCTCCAGGACCCGAGAGATTGCCCGGCAATTCAGTGCACACACGGTCTTTGATCTGACCAGTGCCGGTTATGGCATCACCGAAATCCCCAGCCGCCAGGAACTGGAGCAGAAAATCCTCAGTGGGCGCAACAGGATCATCGCCCTTGAACTCAGCCTTGATGAACCCGTGGTGCACATCGAGGGTGACACAGCCAGGGTCAGGGTCAGGGGCACCGCGCTGGGATCAATCCGGGGCGAACAGGGCCAGTTCCTTGATATACACACCATCGAGGTGCTGCTCGGCAAAGAGGACGGCGACTGGCGGGTCAGTGGCGCCACACACCTGCGTGATGAACGACAACCATGACAGGAGGAAAAGGGACATTCCGGTTGTTACACAATCGATATAGACATTAAGGAACCTCTGATGTGTCGTCATTCCGGCCGGAGCGCAGCGGAGTGCCGGAATCCAGTTCATATAATACAGTTGGTTACTGGATTCCGGCCTTCACCGGGATGACGGGATAATAATTAAACAGCTTCCTTAACAAAAAACCAGAATGACCCCTTTTATACTTCTACTCACTGCTGTCCCATAAACCTCCTCTCCCACCGGGACGACTCCAGGGATGGAGGAGGTAGAACGAAGTTTGGAACCAGAGTCGAGAGGGCTGGGGAGAGGGGATAAAATAAATGCAACTGCCTGTTTTTATATCCCCTCATCCTGACCTTCTCCCTCCGGGAGAAGGACGTTTTGTTTATATGGCGGGGACGCAGATTCATGTCCCGTATGTGGCGGTGCCTGGTATCGTCTTGCCATACATTACTTTACAGATAATCCTGTCAATGTTTATGGGACAGCAGTGACTTCTACTCAAAAAACTGTGGAAGCACCCGGAATACCATGAAGGTCAGCAGGCCCATGCCTGCGCTCCAG
>JAOTTU010000148.1 GCA_029864225.1 Gammaproteobacteria bacterium
GATGTGGGTGTGGCAGGCGCGCAGCAACGCCAGGGGCTCATCGAAGCCGGGAAGCTTACCGGGCAGTTCGTTATCGCTCATGGCTGCTTTTACAGTCGGGTGCGCCGTCTCGCGTTTCACTTCTTATTACTATTCACGCCTTTATTTTTCCGTGTTCTTCCGTGGCAATAATTTTGTTCTCACGTTTATTGCAATAATGCGTTGAGCGCCTCGAGGTCCGCCTCGCCGAGTATTCCGGCGGCCTGCTTGAGGCGCAGGGTGTCCAGCAGGTAGTCGTAGCGTGCGCGGGCATGGTCACGCTTCGCGCGCAGCAATTCACGTTGCGCATCCAGAACGTCCACGGTGGTGCGCGTGCCGACTTCCAGGCCGGTCGTGGCAGCCTCCAGGGCGGTCTCGTTGGAGACCACTGCCTGGGCCAGGGCCTTGATCCGGCTGATGCCGGTGATGACCCCGCGGTAGGTGTTGCGTGCCTGCCGCTCGATCTCGCGCTGCTGTCTCAGCATATCTTCCTGTGACTGGGTCAGTTGGTGCCGTGACTGGCGCGTTCGCGAGGTGACCAGGCCGCCCTGGTAGAGGGGCAGACTCAACTCGACACCGACAGCGCTGTCGTTGCGTTTCAGGTCGGTTAAGCCGCCAAAGCGGTTGTCCCGGTAACTGTGACTGGCGGTCAGGTCCACGGAGGGATAATGAGCGGCGCGCTGTACCCTGATTTCGTTGCGTGCGGCCTCGGTGACAGCCTGTGCCGCCAGCAGTAGCGGGTTCTGGTCCAGCGCGGTCTTTACCCATTGTTCCTGGTCGGCCGGATCTGGGGCGACCAGCGGGATTTCGGGTTGTAGCACCTCGACACTGCCGGGCATTTCGCTGGTCAGTTCACGCAGGGCTTCCCGGGCATCATCCAGCTCCTTCTCGGCATTGATCTCATCGCTGACGGCGATGTCGTAGCGGGCCTGGGCCTCGTGTACGTCGGTGATTGCTGTCAGCCCCACCTCGAAGCGCTGCTGGGCCTGATCCAGCGTCCTGGCAATGGCCTCCTTGTCCGCTTTGACAAATTCCAGATTATCGAGTGTGCCCAGTACCAGGAAATAGCGAGTGGCGGCACGCAGTATGAGGTCCTGTACGCTGGCGGCCAGTTCGGCATCCGCCTGCGCTACCCTGTTGTCCGCCTGTTCCAACTGGATGAAACGGTCACGCCGGAACAGGGTTTGACGCAGATCGACACCAAAGGTCTTGTTGGTGGCGTAGGAATTCTCTTTATCGCCCGGCAATGGTGCGCGGTCGTGAAAGCGGTCCCGCGAGACGTTACCGCTTAGGCCGATGTTAGGCAACAGTACCGCCCTGCTCTGCGGGACGACTTCCAGTGCGGCACTGTGGGCCGCCACCGCGGCGCGCAACTGGGGGTCCGACTGTTTCGCCAGCATATAGACTGAATGAAGATCGTCCGCCATTGCGCTGGCCTGCGACAGTGTATAAAGGCTGGTAACAATTAATATGCTGCTGAGAAGGCGCATGTAAATATCCCTGCTATTTATTAGTAGGTTGGTAGATGGGGGTCGGTTTCACGTGCCCAGGCATCGAGGCCGCCGCGCAGGTTGACGACGTTGGAGAAGCCGCGGCTTTCCAGGAACCAGGCCACCTTGCGGCTGCGGATGCCGTGATGGCAGATTACAATAGTCTCCTGCTCGGGGTCGAGGTCATGTGCCGCGGTCGGGATCTCTCGCATCGGCACCAGCCGGGAGTTTTCCAGGGACACGATCCGGTACTCCCAGGGCTCCCGGACATCGAGCAGCAACGGATCTCCTGCACCCTGCCTGAGATAGTCCTGGCATTCTGCCGGCGTCAATTCACGCATGGTTTGCAGATGCTCGCAGACTAAAGAGCGAAGCGCTGGGGCTCGGTTGCATTCACCAGCGGGGGCAGCGAGGTTTCGAACAGGCTTTCCTGTGCCCAGTTGTCCGCGTCGAGTCGGGTGATCAGCAGGGCCTCCATGATCGGCGGCTTGCCGGTGATCACGAACAGCCGGCCGCCCGGCTTCAGATTGTGGTGGAACTGCTGTTGCAACACCGGCACGGAACCGGTGACGGCGATGACGTCATAGCGGGCCTCGTCGGCGACCTCGCGGGTGGCGTCACCGACCTCCAGGGTGACATTCCGGACATCCTGTTCCGCCAGCGTGGCCTGTGCCGCCTCGCTCAGTTCCGGGAAAATCTCCCAGCTGGTCACGTGCTGGCCCAGTGTAGCCAGGCAGGCGGTCAGGTAGCCGCTGCCGGTGCCGATCTCGAGCACCGTATCGTCCGGCTTGATAGCCAGCGTCTGCAGCAGGCGGCCTTCGAGCTTGGGCGCCATCATCACCTGGTCGTGGCCGAGCGGGATGCTGATGTCGGCAAAGGCCAGCGAGCGGTACTTCTGCGGGACATATGCCTCCCTGGGCAGCGTGGTCATGACATCGAGCACGCGCTGGTCAAGCACGTCCCAGGGACGCACCTGCTGTTCGATCATATTGTAGCGGGCCTGTTCGAAATCCATTGGCTTCATGAGGTTCCGGTTGGTGTTTGTTTTTGAGGTTGCCAAGGGTACGGTGTTTGTGCCTTGCGGGCAAGCCATTCCCCGCAGGCCCAAGGCTCTATTAACTATATGAAACAATGACATATAGATTCATGTATTTTTATTTCCCTTGCAATAAGCGAGACCTTTCGCTACCGTGTAGCGCCTGTAGCTGGGGGTGCCCTGCGGGGCTGAGAAAGACCCTTCGAACCTGATCCGGTTGAAACCGGCGTAGGGAAGCTTGCACACTTGCCGGCCGCAGATTCCATCAGAACACAGGACGGTACCATGAGCGCGATCCCAGAAGACTTTATCACCAAGACGGCCCGGCTCTCTGATGAAGTCACCCGGCCCTTCCCGAATTCCAGCAAGATCTATGTCCAGGGTTCACGCCCGGACCTCCGCGTGCCCATGCGCCAGGTCGAGCAGGCCGATACCCCGGCCAGTTTCGGCGCCGAGCAGAACCCGCCGGTCACGGTCTACGATACCTCCGGCCCTTATACCGACCCGGAAGCGACCATCGACCTGATGAAGGGGCTGGCGTCGGTGCGCAGCCCCTGGATCGAGGCGCGTGCGGACACCGAGTTGCTGGACGGCCCGAGCTCTGCCTTCGGCCGCGAGCGACAGTCCGCCCCGGAGCTGGCACAGCTGCGCTTCGAGCATATCCGCCAACCGCGCCGGGCGCTGCCGGGTGCCAATGTCACCCAAATGCATTACGCGCGCCAGGGCATCATCACCCCGGAGATGGAGTATGTGGCCATCCGCGAAAACCTGCGCCTCGATGAACTCAAGGACGCGGGTCTGCGGGTGCAGCACAGGGGCGTCAGCTTCGGGGCCAGTATCCCGGAGCGGGTCACGCCCGAGTTCGTGCGCGACGAGATTGCGCGCGGGCGCGCGATCATCCCGGCCAATATCAACCACCCCGAGCTGGAACCGATGATCATCGGCCGGAATTTCCTGGTCAAGGTGAACACCAATATCGGCAACTCGGCGGTGACCTCCTCGATCGAGGAGGAGGTGGAGAAGATGGTGTGGTCGGCGCGCTGGGGCGGCGACACCATCATGGACCTGTCCACTGGCAAGAATATTCACGAAACGCGCGAGTGGATCCTGCGCAACTCGCCGGTACCGGTCGGCACGGTGCCTATCTACCAGGCGCTGGAGAAGGTCAACGGCAAGGCGGAGGACCTGACCTGGGAAATCTTCCGCGACACCCTGATCGAGCAGGCGGAGCAGGGTGTGGACTATTTCACCATCCATGCCGGCGTGCTGCTGCGCTACGTGCCGATGACGGCCCGGCGCGTCACCGGCATTGTGTCACGCGGCGGCTCCATTATGGCGAAGTGGTGCCTGGCGCACCACCAGGAGAGCTTTCTCTACACCCATTTCGAGGACATCTGCGAGATTATGAAGGCCTACGATGTGTCGTTCTCGCTGGGCGACGGCCTGCGTCCCGGTTCCATCGCCGATGCCAATGACGCCGCTCAGTTCGGCGAGCTGGAGACCCTGGGTGAACTGACCCGGGTTGCCTGGGAGCATGACGTACAGGTCATGATCGAGGGGCCCGGCCATGTGCCCATGCAGCTCATCAAGGAGAATATGGAAAAGGAGCTCGAGGACTGTCACGAGGCGCCGTTCTACACCCTGGGGCCGCTGACCACCGATATCGCGCCGGGCTATGACCATATCACCTCGGCTATCGGCGCGGCCCAGATCGGCTGGTACGGCACCGCCATGCTCTGCTACGTCACGCCCAAGGAGCACCTGGGGCTGCCCGACAAGGACGATGTCCGCGCGGGGATCATCACCTACAAGATCGCCGCCCACGCCGCCGACCTGGCCAAGGGCCACCCCGGCGCCCAGGTGCGCGACAACGCCCTGTCGAAGGCGCGGTTCGAGTTTCGCTGGGAGGACCAGTTCAACCTCGGGCTGGATCCCGAGAAGGCACGCGAGTTCCATGACGCGACCCTGCCCAAGGACTCCGCCAAGGTCGCGCACTTTTGTTCCATGTGCGGGCCGCAGTTCTGCTCCATGAAGATCAGCCAGGACGTGCGCGATTACGCCGCCGCCCAGGGCATCGGCGATACCGGTGTCGCCATCGAGCAGGGCATGACAGAGAAGTCGGAAGAGTTCAGGCGTCAGGGCGCCGAGATCTACCGTAAGGTCTGAAGTCCCCCGGTTGGTATCTCAAGGGATGAACCATGACAAGTCACTGCTGCCCCGTATGTTGTATTGAGAACCAGTAACGTCATATAGACAACGCTGATTACGATAGTATTGGACCAGAAA
>JAOTTU010000149.1 GCA_029864225.1 Gammaproteobacteria bacterium
TGACAAAACCGTTGCACGGCCAATTGCAGCGAAATGCGGACATTCTCTTTTTAATAACCCTGATAATGGAAATGTAGAATGTTTCCTTTATTACCTAAATAATGGTTTAGCTCCTGCCGTCACTATGTATTAGGCTTTAAGCAGTGCGCACGCGGCCCCTGGTCAGGGGATAAAATAACTAAATTTACCGAGATATATCATGAGGTTAACAATAAAAAGTGCACTTTGCGGACTCCTGCTCCTGGGGACACTCATGTCGGGCGCCGCGCTGGCCTGCGACCCCGCAGAGGATGGCTGCCTGGGTTGCGCCGACGCGGAACTGCCGGCCTGCATGGACAGGTTTGTCCTGGATATCTGCAACGCCGGCGGTGGAATCGATGCCTGTGACAGGCGGCGCGTGTTCGACGACGTGGAACGCCAGATACTCACCAGCATGGGACGGCACATGGCACGCGTGCGTTCCATAGTGCGCGGCGCGCGCAAGTACCAGCGCCCCTGACCCCCTTCCCCGGATTGCACTGCACTGCATCCGGGCTACCAACCGCTCTTCTTTTACACTTGCCGGGTTCGTCGCTGATGCGACTTGACCCAGCCAAGGCATCAGTCTTCCTCTACACGTCGGCCGACGCGGAATCCTTCCGGCGCTTTCCGCACTGCGGACACACCGGGCGCACTGCCAGAAAGGCCCAGGCGCTAATGGCAATCGATGGCAGCAGCAGGAACGGCCAGAAACCCATGGACAAAAAGCCCAGCGGCACCAGCCAGATCAGCAGCGCCAGCCACAGCAGCCAGGCAGGTTCGAGGCGCGGCCGGCGGCTGGTGCCGCAGTGGGGGCAGTGGTTCATCCGTCTGAACGGCGCTCATCGCTCGCGCAGCAGCACAACCGGGCTGCGCTCCACCACCGGGCGGGTGCCGCGGTAGCCGGCCGCCCCGATCAGCACGGCACCCACCAGCGGTGCGGCGATCCACACCGGCCACTTGAAGCTGTAATCGAAATGCAGCACCTGGCTGTACAACACCCAGGCCAGGCATTCCGTGCCGATGGCGGCGACCAGTCCGGCCAGTGCACCGAGAGTGATGAACTCGGCCAGGTGGCCGCTGCGCAGCTGGCGGCGGCTGGCGCCGAGGGCGCGCAGCAAGGCGCCTTCATAGAGGCGTTCGTCGAGGCTGGCCTGCAAGGCGGCAAACAGCACGGCAAAGCCGGCCAGCAGCACGAACAGCAGCACGTACTCGACCACCAGAGTCACCTGACGAAAGATGCGTTCCACCTGCGCGATAATCAGGTCCATCTCCAGCACAGTGATTGCCGGGTAGTTGCGTACCAGCTCGATGAGCATCGGCTTGTCGCCGGGCGGCAGGTAAAAACTGGTCATCCAGGTAGCCGCGAAACGTTCGATCACGCCGGGCGGGAACACCATGTAGAAGTTGGGCCGGAAGGAATCCCATTGCACGCTGCGGATGCTGGCCACACGCGCGCTAAACGCCTCGTCACCGACCGTGAAGCCGAGGTAGTCATTGAGTTCGATGCCGAGCCGCTCGGCCAGCTTCGACTCCACCGAGACCAGCGGCCGACCGCTGTCCTCCACCCGCCACCAGCGCCCGCTGACAATGGCATTGTCCTCCTGGAGTTCGGTGGTCCAGGTGAGATTGAGTTCGCGGTTGAGTGCGTTGTCGGACTGCGCCTCCTTGGTCACGGCCTGGCTCACGGCCTCCGCGTTGATGCTGACCAGGCGGCCGCGCACCATGGGATAGATCTGCGTGGTCGGCACGTCGCGTGCCGCCATGAAATCGCGCACAGCCTCGACCTGGTCCGGCAGAATATTGATGGCAAAGTGGTTCGGCACGTCCACCGGCAGCTGGTCCTGCCAGGTGGTCAGCAGATCGCTGCGCACCAGGGCGATCACTGCCATCGCCATCAGCGCCAGGCCGAAGGCCAGAATCTGGCTGACACTGGTCCGACGGCGACGCCACAGGTTGTTGAGGCCGAAGCGCCAGGCGACGCCCACCCGGGTGTGCAGGCGCCGGCCCAGCGCCAGCAGAATGAAACCGAGTACGCCGAGCACGGCACTCGCGGCGGCCCCGCCAGCCAGCGCGGCCAACGTCAGCTTCGCGTTGCCCGTGTAGCGCCACATCAACAGCACCACTGCAGCGATGGCGATCCCATAAACCAGCCAGGCATTGCTGGGCAGCGGTGACAGGTCGCGGCGCAGCACGCGCAGCGGCGGCACGCCTTTGAGGCGCAGCACCGGCGGCAGGGCAAAACCCGCCAGCACCACCAGGCCGGTGAGCAGCCCCGCCAGCAGCGGCCAGGCGCTGGTCGCAGACGGCGCCATCGGCAGCAGTTCCGCCAGCAGCACCAGCAGGCCCTGCTGCGCCAGCCATCCCAGCAGGCAGCCTGCGGCACTGGCCAGCAGCCCCAGGACCAGCAACTGCGCAAGATACAGCCCCAACAGGTCGCGCTGCGAGGCACCCAGGCAGCGCAGCATCGCGCTCATGTCGAAATGGCGTTGACTGTAGCGGCGTGCGGCCATTGCAATGGCGACGCCCGCCAGCACAATGGCCGCCATGACCGCCAGGCCGAGAAAACGCTCGGCCCGTTCCAGTGCGCTGCCGACGGCGCGCCGGCCCTCCTGCACCCCGACCAGCCGGTGGCTCGCGCCAAGCCGCGCCTTCAGCCAGCCGCGGAAGCGCGCGATGTCCTGTTCCGTACCGGCGAACAGGTACTGGTAGGTCAGACGGCTGCCGGGCTGCACGACCCCGGTGGCTGGCACGTCGGCGAGGTTCATCAGCAACCGCGGCGCCACTCCAAAGGGGCTGCCGACCTGGCCGGGCTCGAAGGTCAGTACCTTGCGAATCACCAGCGCCTGTTCGCCCACGGTCAGCGTGTCGCCGCTGTCCAGCCCGAGCCGGGTCAGCAGGCGCGGTGCGGCCCAGGCCTCGCCGGCGGCGGGCATGCCGGCATCCTCGGCATCGGTCAGAAACGGCCCCGGGGCGGTGCGCAGGCTGCCGCGCAGCGGGAAGCCGGCCGCAACGGCACGCACACCGGCCAGCTGCAGCTTGTCCCCGGCGACCACCACGCTGGAAAATTTGAGTGTCTCGCTGGTACGTAGCCCCGTGGACCGGGCCTGTGCCAGCCACGCTGCCGCAACGGGGCGCGGGCTCTCCAGCACCAGGTCTGCACCGAGAAAATCGGCAGACTGGTTGATCATGCCGCGGCCCAGCCGGTCGGTGAAAAAACCGATCGCGGTACTCGCCGCCACTGCGATGACGATGGCGGCACTCAGGATGCGCAGTTCCCCGGCGCGCCAGTCGCGCGCCAGCAAGCGCATGGCCAGACGCCAGCGTGTCGCATGCGTCATGGCGTGGTGCCTGCGGGCACGATGCGCCCGGCCTCCAGGCGGATGCGGCGTTCACAGCGTGCGGCCAGCGCCTCGTCGTGGGTCACCAGCACCAGCGTGGTGTCACGCTCGCGATTGAGTTCGAACAGCAGGTCGATAACCGTTTCACCCGTGCTGCTATCGAGATTGCCAGTGGGTTCATCGGCAAACAGGATGGCCGGCCGCATGGAAAAGGCGCGTGCGATGGCGACGCGCTGCTGCTCCCCGCCCGAGAGCTGCTTCGGGTAATGCGTCAGCCGTTCTGCAAGCCCGACACGCTCCAGCAACTCGGCCGCCTGCGCGCGCGGCTCGGCCGCGGCCGCCAGTTCCAGTGGCAGCATGACGTTTTCCAGGGCAGTCAAACCGGACAGTAACTGGAATGACTGGAACACAAACCCCACCAGCTGGCCGCGCACCTGCGCCCGGCCGTCCTCGTCAAGCGCGTTCATGTGATGTTCCGCCAGCCACACATCACCGCTGCTCGGCAGATCGAGACCGGCCAGCAGGCCCAGTAGTGTGGACTTGCCGGAACCCGAGACGCCGACAATGGCCACGGCCTTGCCGGCCTGAATCTGCAGGTCGATATCCGAGAGTATGTCCAGCGGCCCCGCCGCGGTATATACCCGCTTGCCCAGGCCACTTGCCGCGACCATGATGCTATCCTGTTCATCCGTCATGAAACTTCGATTCCTGTTACTGCTGTTGTGTACGTTTATCTGCCTGCTGCGCCCGCTGGCGGCAGAGACGCTGCTGGTAGTCGGCGACAGCCTGAGTGCGGCCTACGGCATGCCAGTAGACCAGGGCTGGGTGGCCCTGCTGCAACAGCAGCTCGCAGCGGAGAACATTCCCTGCACGATCATCAATGCCAGCATCAGCGGCGACACCACCGCGGCCGCGCGCGCACGGCTGCCACAGACTATCACACGCCATCGGCCCGACATCGTGATATTGCAGCTGGGCGGCAATGACGGCCTGCGCGGGCTGTCGCTGGAGGCGATGAAAGACAACCTGGCCGCGATGATAACAACCGTCCGCGAAAACGGTGCGCGAGTGCTGCTGATCGGTGTCCAGCTGCCACCCAATTATGGCCCGTTCTATACCGGGAAGTTTAACGCGATCTATCATGAACTGGCCGACGAGTACCCGATAGCGCTGCTGCCGTCGCTGGTCGCGGGCATCGGCACCGAGCCCGAACTGATGCAGGCCGACGGCATCCATCCGAATCACGACGCCCAGGCCCGGATCGCGACCCGGGTGCGAGAGCATTTGTTGCTGCTGCTGGAGAAGGAGCCGCTGACGCCTGATTAACGCCGCCGGCAGCCAGGCAATGCCGCGGCAGGGCATCCTGGTGATTGGCAATAAAACTGTAGGAGCGGTCCCCTGACCGCGATGCTGTCTCCA
>JAOTTU010000150.1 GCA_029864225.1 Gammaproteobacteria bacterium
GTTTACCGGCGTGCGCATCGCGGCGAGCGTCGTACAGGGCATCGCCTTCGGGGCCGGGCTGCCGGTGGTGGCCGTGTCCACACTGGCAACGCTGGCGCTGGGGGCCATGGAGGAGTCCGGCGAGGCTCAGGTCATGGCGGCGCTGGATGCCCGCATGGCCGAGGTCTACTGGGGCGTTTACACTCGCGGTGAGGACGGGTTGCCGGTGCTGCAGGGCACGGAATGCGTGGCGGCCCCGGACGCCGTGCCGCTTCCGCCACCCGGGCGCTGGGTCGGCGCGGGCAGTGGCTGGGAGAGTTACGCGGAGGCGCTGATAAAACACAGCGGTGAACGCGTGGTGCGTGTGCTGCCCGATCTCGAACCGCGTGCGCGTGACCTGGTGCGGCTGGGGGCCGCTGCCTTTGAACGCGGCCAGACCGTCACCGCGGAACAGGCCCTGCCGGTGTACCTGCGCGACCGGGTGGTGCATGAAGCCCGGAAGAAATGATGGCTTCGGGTTGAATATGAATTTCACCGCGGAGTCGCCGAGGACGCCGAGAAAGACATGACTAAAACTGTCAGGATTACCACGGCACCCATAGGGGCAACAATTAAGGGGCCAAATACATTTTTCGTATAATGTATCCGGCCCCTTAACTAAAGGTAGCCATGATTAATCGTCCCCGACCCCGAATTCACCTGCCATCTCAACAAAGTTGTCAGCGCGAATGACTTCCTGGAAGCCGCGTTCTTCATAGAAGAGTTGTAGAGACTCATGGCATAGAAGGTTGATCGTGCATTCGATGGCAGCATACCTGTGAACAATGTCCTGCAGGATTGTAGTGCCTACGCCCATGCATCGTGCATCAGGATCGACATACATGACCCACAGATATACTGATGCAGACTGATGTCGTCGTATGATGCAATAACCATGAGGGTATCGATGGATGATAGTATCATCTGAGTTCAGGCTGCCATGTATTATATTAGCAGGCATCCCGGCGTGTAGTTCATGACGGACTGAATAGGTTAAATCAGCAATGTCGTTATCTGACATTGCTAGGTAATTTCGTGCAGTCATGATGACCTCCAGATCTGGCTGTTGTGGTTGAGGCGCATACATTCGCACGAGTATGTCCTGTCTTGACTGTCACTTGCGCGGCCAATATTGCCATCCCATTTATCATGGGGATTAAGTTGCCAAGAAGTGCTGTCCTGATGGCTGGCTAGTATCGCCAGCCTCAAAGGATCACATATGCGGATACTGTTCCTGGCCGGATGCTAGTGGCGAGTGGACTTGCCGCTCACGATTTCTGTGGGGCTAGTGGAAAAGGGAATTGCATTACAAGGTTAGCACACTTGCAACAAGATCCTTCAAGTATATTTAATAATTAGGCTCAAAAAAGGTAAGGCTCGGAACGACAGCGAAGAGAGACAGCCGATGGCCATCTCTATCTGAATATCTGAGACCTGTGCCTTACTGACCTGCAGTAGGCCCTGGTATAGTTTGATAAACACATTTCCATCGGTCGTCTACAGATCAACACAAAAGAAGCAGGAGTGCGAAGTCACTATGCCGGATCCCACATCACCTGATCCGAAATGGGGTCAGCCGGACGGCACCCACGATCCCTGGGTGCTGGCCCATTTTCAGGCACTGAAATCAGATGTGCTCATTACCACCGCACCCAAGGCGGGTACAACCTGGATGCAACAGATTCTGTACCAGATGCGCAGCGGGGGTGATCCGGATTTTGACAATATCGATGCCGTAGTCCCCTGGCTGGAACGTCCGCGCGAGGGTAAAAGCTGGCAGCAGGTGCTGGACGATTACGCCGCCCTGCCACGGCCGCGCCTGTTCAAAACCCACTGCGCCGCGGAGCAGACGCCGGGCATCGGTACGGCGAGTATCGTTCTTACCATGCGGGATCCGCGCGAGTGCTGCGTGAGTTTCTACCATCACCTGATGAACATGACCGATGAAGGCCTGGAAGCGTCCGGGCATCTACGTCCCACTTCATTTGCCGCGCATGTCGATATCTGGCTCGAGTTCGCCGCCTGGTATCGCAATGTCAAAAGCTGGTGGCCATACCGTAACCACGAAAATGTGCTGTTGCTTCGTTATAAGGATCTGAAACGTGATCTCGCCGCGGGCATAGATCAGATTGCCGCTTTTCTGGGTTGGGAGGTTACTCCTGAACAAAAAGAACAGGTGCTGAAATACAGTTCATTCGACTGGATGAAGGTGCACGACGAAAAGTTTTCAGGACAGGCCGGATCGGGCGATCCCGCATTCAAACCCGGTCGTTTTATTCGCAAGGGCAGAGTGGGCGCATTCAGAGATCTGATCACGCCGGAACTGGAAAAGAAGATACTTGACCGCGCCTATGCGGAGATTGAACCTGAGTGCCTCCGTTTTTTGGAAATCTGAAACTGAAGGACAGCTGCCATCAAATGTTCAGCTTTTTCTCGTAAAGAATCAGTTTCTAAATCGCTTCCCGGCCACTACCGGAAATGGCACACCTGCAATACCCCACCGCTAGGGCGCGAGGTTATGAGCCTGCAGGTAAGCGTGTGATTCCTTGATCTGCAGGCGAGCGATCTCGGCATCGCCGAAAGGCACGATCTTGATAAAGTCGTGAATATCATTCGAACTCATGCCGCGTACCTTAAGTGCGAGTTCGCTTATCCTGATCTTGATGATGCCGCCAACCGACAGGCTGCGTGCCCGCTCTACGAGCTGTTTATATGTCGCGTATTCGTCCTTGGTGAAGAACGCCACTTCACTGCCATGCAGCACGAGCACGATCGAGCCTTCCAGCGGGTCAGCACCGGTCATGTTACTCAAATGGCTGGCGCGCGCCAGCACGTTGTCCATGGCCTCTGGCGTATCAACCGCCACATCATAGACGACCCGGAGGGGCAGTATGTCATCGGACAAGGCCATGCCACTGTGGCAGATGCAGATCAGGGCAAGCATGAGAGGGCCTGCAAAATGATTTCGAATACTGGTAGTCATGTGTATTACCTCCTCTACGAAAGCCGCTTCTCGGCGTAGCGGTTAGTGATGATGAAGCTGCACTCTGAAGCTATCCGTAACAGATGCAGAATAAGCATTTGGTATTATATGTGTAGCATCTACTGGCTAATTTGCAAAAGCATACAGGAAATCACGAGGCGGATGCGCAAACCGCTTATGACCCGACTTCTAATATTCGCTTCAGGTGCTGTATACAGGACATCATCGCTAAGCTATTAGGGTACGAGTTAAGTATACCGGCAGGTTGCCAAACGACCGAAATGGGACATCTTCAATATAAGAAACGGCTAAAGGTCAGGAACGTGTCGGAAGGAATAAGATAAAGGGGCCGGATACATTTTTCAATAAAGGCGTTAAATGTATCCGGCCCTTTTGTTCCTGTTATGCGCTGACAGTGCCTGTTTTTTTGTGCGGCGCGGGCTGTATTTCGCCGTGTGCCTGCCACAACCCGGTGAAGAAATGCCGCGCGTTGGTGCCGAGCGTACGAGTGCGATAGCCACCCTCCTGTACAACCAGCGTCGGTAATTTAAGTGCACCAATCAGGCGCCCGTTTTCCTCAAAGTCCCGCGCGCGCAGGGTCCATGTACCGGTAGGATCATCTTTCGCGGTATCGAGCCCGAGCGCCAATACGAGGTACGCCGGCCGGAACTTCTTGATGCGCCGCAATGCGTCTGCCAAGGTTCGCTGATAGCGCTCGACGGAGGTCTGTTCCGGTAGTGGATAATTGATATTGAATCCCTCGCCCTCGCCCATGCCGCGTTCATAAGTAAAGCCGGCAAAATGTGGATACGCGAAATGGGGATCGCCGTGAATCGAGATCGTCAACACATCCGCACGATGATAGAAAATATCCTGTGTGCCATTGCCGTGATGGAAATCCACATCAAGCACGGCGACGCGCCCGTATCGACTCAGGTAATTGGCCGCCACCGCCGACGAATTGAAATAACAGAATCCGCCGAAAGCACGTCGTTCAGCATGGTGGCCGGGTGGCCGCACCAGCGCGTAGGCCAATGAATAGCCGCCTATAAGCTCTTCGGCACCGCTCAGGGCACAGTCTACCGCGCCTCTGGCGGCGAGGTAGGCATTGTGGTTCAGCGGGGTAAAGGTATCCATGCAGTAATAACCTACCTGCAACTCGACGTCTTTGGGCGGGCGCGACAGGTTCCGGATAGGAAAGATGATCGGGTATATTGATTTGCCCAGCGGCAAACTGGCGGAGGCCTCATGCAGATAATCGACATATTTTTTATCATGCACCTCCTTGATGTGCTTCTCCGGCATGCGTCGGGGTTCGATGCGGGCAAAAAGACCGGTTTTTTCGATCTGGTGAAGAATCGTAGACAACCTCACAGGAGCCTCGACATAACCGCGGTCCTTGACGTGATGAATGTCGTGACCACTATTGACGATGAGCGCAATCTCGCGACGCTGGACGCTGATGCGCGCGACTTTTTTTGGACTCACGTAACGCAGTGGCCGCAGTTTCGCCGGGTCATCGTGAAAGGAGCGCACAACCTCATCAATCTGTGATTTGGAAATCAGGTCGCCATATTTACGTTCAAGGATGGCCCGCACTGCCTTGCGCGTGGTGGCGCGATTCAGCTCGATGCCCTGACCAAGATCGTCAAACACGAGATAATAGAGGTCCATGTCGCCCGGTTTGACAGGCGAGGCATACTCATTATTGATGATTGGGCGTGCGCCATAGCGCTCATAGAATCGCAAGCGCGCAATGTTTTGCTTCA
>JAOTTU010000019.1 GCA_029864225.1 Gammaproteobacteria bacterium
GGTCTCGCCCTCGGTCTGCTGCTCGCCGCTCTTACCCTCCGACTCCTGATCCTGCTCACCCGAGGACTCTTTCGACTCCTGCTGCTGTTCGCCGGAGGACTCCTCCGATTCCTGCTGCTGTTCGCCGGAGGACTCCTCCGATTCCTGCTGCTGTTCGCCGGAGGACTCCTCCGATTCCTGCTGCTGTTCGCCCGAGGACTCCTCCGATTCCTGTTGTTCATGCTGTTCCTGCTGCTCGTCTTCCTGCTTTTGTTCCGGCTGCTCCGGTTCTTCTTCCGGCGGCTCCTCGGCTGGCTCCTCGATGAGTTCACCGGTCGAGTATTGCTCCACCATCTTCTTCGCCAGCGACAGGTTGTGCAGGGTATCTTCATCACTGGCGCGGAGCTTCAACGACTGCTGGTAGGCCTCGACCGCACCTTGATAATCACTGCGTTTGAATCGGCTATTGCCGAGGTTATACAGGGCATCCGCCTTCACATCATTGCGTTCCACGCTGTCAAAGGCCTCTGCGGCATCTGTGTAGCGGCCGGCGTGATACAAGGCAACACCGCGCCGGTAGGAATCGGTGAATTCCTCGGCCGCTTGGGTGTATTCACCGTTTTCGTATTTCTGCGCAGCCTCCTGCTCGGAATTCTTGAACCAGCCCGCCTCCACCGTATTCAGCGCCCCTGCACTCAGCAGCAGCAAACACAGCAACGCGGATCGCAGCGCACGGTGTGGAGCAAACGCAGGCCTGTTGTTATGGTTGCGCTGCATCAGTCTGTGGCTCTGTAGCTCGGCTGGCTGCGCCGGAACAATGGCAGCAGCAGCAGCAGGGCCAGTCCGGCCAGCCAGTAGAAACGCTCATTCCAGACACGCGTCCGCTCGTCGGTGGCGGCATTGAGCAAGGGCTGGGTCTTGACCTGGGCAAGCACCCTGGCGGTATCCTTGTCACGGTAGTCGGCACGCTGATAGATACCGCCACCGGCAGTTGCCAGGTCCTGCAGCTGTTTTTCATTGAGGGGCGATACGACTGGCTGACCGTTCGACTGCATCATCCAGGGGCTGTTTGGCCGCGGACCCGGAACGGCGTCACCTTCCGGCGTGCCGATACCCAGTATATGCACTCGCACCCCGTTGCTTGCCAGGAGGTTGAGCCGCTGGGCAAGGCCCTCTTCGTCGAAATCACCATCGGAAATGACCAACAGCGAATTGGTGCTACCTTCCGGCTGCCCGGCCAGCAACTGCTCGGCACGCTCCAGTGCGAATGACAGCCGACTGCCCTGGAGACGAACCAGGCCGGGATCGAGTGCCGACAATAACCGGCGAATACTGTTCATGTCCTCGGTGATGGGTGACACCACGTGCGCGATCGATGCGAACGCGATCAGGCCGATGCGGACGCCCCGGTTCTGGCCAAGCAGGTCCTCCAGTTCCTGGCGCGCCCGCGATAGCCGGTCGGGCCGAACATCCGTTACATACATCGAGCGCGAGATATCGAACAGCACCACCAGGTTGCTGCCCGGCTTGAATAACTGTTCGTCACGGAAGTCCCAGCGCGGCCCCGCCATGGCCAGGACCAGCATCACCCAGATACCTGTCCAGCGGAGAAACCGTTTCCAGCGCTTGCCCGGCGTGATTTCGGAACGCCCAATCAGGTAGGGCAGCAGGTGGGTATCGGCATAATTGCGCAGGCGGTCGTTGTTGCTGAACCGTGGTGTGACCACCAGCCACAGTGCCACCGGGATACACAGCAGCAAGGCCCACAACCAGACCGGTTCGGAAAAGTGAAATCCCGAAATTATGCTATCCATGGGCACGACCCTGCAGCAGGTTGCGCGGGATGCCATCCGGGAACAGCCCAAGTACCAGTAGGATGAGCAGCGCCAGCCCCAGGGGCCAGCGGTAGAGTGGCTGCGGCAGCATCACGGTACGCGACTCTGCCTGGGTTTTTTCCAGGGCATCGACACGCTGATAGATCTGCTCCAGTGCATTCGTGTCGGTTGCCCGGAAATACGCACCACCGGTCATGCTGGCGATCTCTGTAAGCAGGTCCTCGTCGATCTCCATCTTGACCTGGGTCAGCTGGCCGTCTTCAAAAAACGGCACCAGACCCTTGCTGCCGACTCCGATGGTGTAGATACGAATGCCCTCGTGGGCCGCCAGTTGTGCCGCCAGTTTTGGCGGCAGACTGCCCTCGGTGTTTTCACCATCAGTGACCAGTATCAGGACTCTCGACCCCTCGGGCCGTTCACGCAATTTCTTGACACTCAGGCCGATGGCGTCACCGATCGCCGTCCCGTCACCGGCCATGCGGGCAACGATGCTGTCAACCAGCGTATGCACCGCCTGCACGTCCAGGGTCATGGGCGAGAGTATAAATGCCTGACTGCCGAAGACCACCATGCCGATACGGTCACCCTCACGTGCCTTTATGAACCGTCCCAGTACACCCTTGATGACCGCCATGCGCGTGACCTGGCGGTTGTTGACCGTGAAGTCCAGCGCCTCCATGGAGCGCGAGGTATCCACGGCCAGCATCAGGTCATAACCCTCGGTACGTACCTCCGTGTAGGGTTCCAACCACTGGGGTCGCATCAGTGCCACGATCAGGGCCACCCAGAGCAGCGCCAGCATGATCGTCCGTTGCAGACTGCCCATGTGGGTAAGCGAACGGGCCGTCAGGAAGGTAGAAGCCAGGCGGCCAAGTGCCGGGTGCAGCAGCGTAGTGCCATTGCCGTGATCCTGGAAGTCCGCCGGCTTGCGTTTGTGCGGCCAGAACCGCCAGATCAGCAAGGGCAGCGGCAGCAGCACGGCGAACCAGGGCCAGTGAAAGCTAAACACGCGCCGATCCCCCTTTCCCGGTCGTGGTGGAAAACAACGAGCGTAGCGAGGCGAGACCCAAACCCTTGCGTGAAGGCTGGGTGGCATCAATCCAGCGCATTGCTGCGCGTATCAGTGCCGCCAGTTCAGCGCGTTCGACCGCCATAGCCGGTGGCATGTACGGTGCCCGCAGCAGCACCTCGCCCCGACGCTCCCAGTCGAAATTGGAGCTGTCCTGCTTGGCCAGCCAGCGCAGCCAGTTTTCCCCCGTGAGCCCGGCAGCTGTCCTGCGTCCGCTGCGCGCCATCGCGATTCGCCGCAACAACTCCGACAGCCTGCCGGCCACCTCCCTGGGGTCTTTGCTGGGCAAGGCCTTTTTCAGGGCACGCAGCTGGCGGTGGGCATCTCGCCGCCACCCCAGCCAGGGTGCATAGCGCATTAACCAGTAACTGGTGGCGATGGCGACTGCGATGAAAATGATGAAGGCGATGACATACCACCAGCCGACGCCAAGCGGCCACCACGGAATGGCATCAAGACCATGAATATCGCGCAACGTGTCGGGAAATTCTTCCATTGGCGTCAAACCCGGCCACCAACATAACGCCGCAGGCCGGCCGTGAGCGCATCGTGCACGTCCTCGTCCGTCCTGATGGGAATGAAGCCAATCCCCAGGCGGTAGGCCATCTGCCGGACCTCGTCGCGGCGCGCCTCCCAGTCCTCGCGAAATGCCTGCCGACCGGCTTCATCGTCCGTGTCGACTTCCAGCAGCTCGCCAACGGCATTGGTAAAAATCACCGGCCCGACGGACGGCAGGTCACGGTCTGCCGGATCATCGATGGGGAGCAGTAAGACATCGTGCCGCTGCCGCAGGCTGCCCAGGCTACGTTCCAGCCCGATTGAGATCTGGTTGATGGCAGCGATGACAAAAATCAGTGACCCGGTCGTACTGCCCGAATCCAGGTGCTGTAACGCCAGCAGCAACTGGTTCTCGTCGGTCTCGCCATGTTCAGCCGGTTTGGTCAGCTCCCGCAACAAGCGCCATAGGCTGCGGCGTCCAGCGGTCGCCCGGTGATACTGGGTACCGGTGGCCGGGTTGCCGAACAGCACTCCGCCCACCCTGTCGTGCTGTTTGCTCGCTGCCCAGCCGATCAGCGCGGCGGTGCGCGCGGCCTGGATTGACTTGAAGGTACCGCGGGTACCAAAACTCATGTGGGGACCGGTGTCGACACACAGAATAACGCTGCGTTGGCGCTCTTCGCGAAATACCTTCAGGTGTGGCGTGCCGGTACGGGCAGTGACCAGCCAGTCCATGTTGCGGATATCGTCACCCTCGCGATATTCACGCACCTCATCGAAGTCCAGACCGGTGCCCCGGAACACCGAGGCATACAGACCGCTGAAAGTGGAATTGACCAGATGGTGAGCCGCGACGCCCAGGGTACGGGCCTGGTGGCGCAGCTCCAGAAGATCATCGAGTTGCGGGTAGAGAATCATTACCCTGTTACCGTCTCATGACACAGCGCAGGAAAAACCGGAAGGTCACGCCCTGTTCGGGCAATAACTGTCGCTATCACGGAATTGCCACTACCTCCAGCAGGCGCTTGGCAAAATCGTTGCTGGTCACGCCTTCCGCCTCGGCTTCAAAGGTCAGCAGTACCCGATGCCGCAACACATCCGGGGCCACGGACTGGATATGGTGGGGGGCCACGAAATCGTCACCATCCAGCCAGGCACGGGCGCGGGCGCAGCGTGCCAGGGCGATAGTGGCACGTGGCGAGGCCCCGAACCGGCACCAGCGACTGAGATCTTTGTCATAGGACTTGGGTCTGCGACTGGCCTGGACGAGATCGACGATGTAGTTGTTCAATTTAGGGTCTAGGTAGAGCCTTGCGATGTCCTCACGCACCGCGAACAGCTGCTGCTGGGGTAACCGGTTGGCCGGTGGCGCGGGTTCATTCAGCTGCTGTTGACTGTCGAGTTCCAGGATGGCGAGTTCCTCTTCGGCGTTCGGATAGTCGACCCAGACATGCATCAGGAAACGGTCCAGCTGGGCCTCGGGCAGGTGATAGGTACCTTCCTGCTCAATCGGGTTCTGCGTGGCCAGGACCATAAACAGCTTCGGCATCGGGTAGGTCTTCAGCCCCACCGTGACCTGGTGTTCGCCCATGGCCTCGAGCAATGCCGATTGCACCTTGGCCGGGGAACGGTTCACCTCGTCCGCCAGCAGCACGTTGTGAAACAGGGGGCCGGCACGGAATTCGAATTCACCCTTCTCATGCCGATAGATATCGGTACCGATCAGGTCGGAAGGCAGCAGGTCCGGGGTAAACTGAATACGGTGAAAATCACCTTCTATGGCCTCCGCCAGCGTCTTCACGGCGGTCGTCTTGGCCAGGCCGGGCATCCCCTCCACCAACAGGTGGCCATCACTCAACAGGCAGATCAGCATGCTGTCGATGAGGTCACGTTGCCCGATGACCCGCGAGGCAAGATGGGCACGGACACCGTCCAGGAGTGCGGCATCCAGGCGGCGGTCATTGTCAGGGCTACTGGTATTCAACAATGTCATGTTCTCCTCTACGGGTCAGGCAGTCCCGAACCCGGATCGTTACCCGTCTGAATCAATCCCGTTGAGTAGACGGTGGGAAGGCCACAAATCGAATGGGAAACAGTGGTCAATCAGTTTTTATTAAACTTGCAAAATTGACTGATAATTATCCTTTATTACAACACGGATACGCTTGATCTGCATCAATTACAGTGAATAATTCAGGCGCGGCTGCAGCTGGCAACGACGGCTGCCCGGGCAGGTATGCCGTCATCAGGATCGCCCGGAATCCCTGGTCGTTTGTGCGTCATCAGCCGATGCGGACACCACCGTCAGTGACGGTGCAGCGGATTCCTCAACTACCTCCTGGCCAGAAGGGTCGGTGAACCGGTCATTCAAGATCTGCACATACTGGTTCGCCTCGGCAACCACATTGTGCAGGCGCTTGCGCGCATACCGGCCCCAACCAACCGGACGGGTCCTGAAGATACTGTGCCAGGGCCGGGTGTTATGGAGGAAGGCGGCACGCATGCGCTCCCGCTCCAGGCCGGGGGCAAATTTCTGTTCCAGTTTCCTGAGCACACGACCGGCCGCCAAGCGGCGCACCTTGAAATGCAGGTAAACGAGCAGTGCGGCAGCCACAATCAACTGCAGCAACACCAGGACAGCAGTACCCGTAGAACCCTGCCATTCAGGTACGGCCAATCGCCAGCCGTTGCGGAGACCCAGCCACTGCGTTACTGCTGCCGCCACAAACACGAACCCGCCGAGGATAAGGGCATCACCCCACAGGACCCATTTGCGCCAGCGCGACTTGAACTCGCGCAAGCGCGGCACGACCTTCTCCTCGATGTGATGTGCCATTTTCTCCAGCGCACCGATGATACGATAGGCGCGTTCAACACCGACACGTTCTATCCTTTCATGGATCTCGGTCAAGTCATGGTCGCGCTTGGACTCGTAGCGTTTACGCAAGGCGGCATCTTCGATAGGTACGGCCACGTCCGGGTTATAGATACTGTAGAAGCGCCCTGCCGTGAGGCCCTCCCCTGCCAGGGCACGCTGCCAGGCGCCGACGACCGCCTCCGGGTTATCCTCGCGCGCGGTGGTATCCATCTGATTGAGGATGAAGACGAACTTGGTGGCATCCGCACGATGGATGGTGTCACCCACCAGATGCGCCAGGGTATCCCGCATTGCACCCGGTTCGGGATGACGGGCATCAAAGAACACCAGCACCAGGTCAGACAGGTCGATGATATGGTCGGTGAGTCGCAGGGTCGCCGTACGCTGGGAATCGGCGTCGAAACCCGGCGAGTCGATGATAATCCGGCCGCGCAGTTTTTCGCTGGGGCAGGTCTTCAACTGCAGGTAGTTGTCAACGCGCTGCCCTTCGCCCTTCGCGACCTTCTCGAGCTCGTTACTGATCTGGTAAAACGGAAAGCGCGGATCGGCATCCAGCGCCACGCCGGGGAGTGACTGCGACGGGTGTTCGCTGCCAATGCAGATGACCGAGAACTTGTCGTCGACGGCCTGGTTGCCGGTCGCCTGCAAGGGGGTGCCGAGAAAATGATTGATAAAGGTGGACTTGCCGGCCGAAAACGTACCCAGGACCGATATCATGGGCCACCAGGAGATCTGGGTGGCAAATGACTGTTCGGAGTCGAGCATACCAAGCGCCCTGCCGACCTGATCGAGTTGACGGTAGCTTTGCACAGCAGACACCAGCACAGGGTTCTCCTGTTTCAGGTGCTGCTCCAGGCTTTTCAGCCGTTGCTTGATGGTCTTTCCGGCACTGCTCATGAAAGACTCCTGCAGAACAGGGTTATTGCTATTTTTACTATAGTCGAACCAGATTATATAGTCACAGAACGACGCGAAGAATCATCGCCCGATCAGGGAAGTATGCCTCCGATCAGGCTCATGGGTCGAGTACACGCAAATGCGCGCGATGACATTATTGAGCTGCGACTATTTGAAATGACTAGAACTCGCCATGCGCACCCCGGTTTATGATATCCAGAATCGTGTCCTTGACGCTATTGGCTTCGGCCTTGAGATCATCCGGCAAGGTCTTGCCGCCGTGTATCATCATGTCCATGTTCAGCGTATACAGCCATAGTTTGCCGTCACTGTCCTCTACCAATGACACCCGGCACGGCAGATATGCGGAAAAGGCATCGGAGTACGCAACCATCTGCGCCGCGGTCAGGGGATTACAAAACATGTAGATCTTGAGGAAGCGCTGCGTCTCTCCGGTCATGGCTTCCACCTGGGTAGACAGCGGCAGCTCGCCCACATTCTTGATGTTATGCTCGTTGGCCACGAAGCGCAGAGTGTCTTCGACGTCCTGGACACTCAGTCCGTCATCCACGGGGACTTTCCAGATCGTCGCCTCGGCGGCATTACCGGTAGCAAGCAGTGTCTTGGCAAGCTCCATGTAGACTTGCGGGGCCTTTTCATCAAAATCACGCAAGTTAGACAGGCCGTCTCCGTGTTGCACCATAACGGTGATCAACCCCGCCACTATGGCTAGTCCGATAAGTGCCAGCAGATTCCAGATTAATTTAAACATTAGCTCCTCCAGCTATTTGGTATGCATTACTGATTCGCGGATACATCTGCATCATAAATCATTTTCTCGAGTTCATGTGCCTGTGATCCGTCCAGGCCACGAATGACATCGACAAGGATGCGCGCCCGGTCAAGACGCCCGGCCTTAACGAGCCGAGTCCCGGCCTCGTAGTAAGCGGAAGCCGATTCATCCCATTTCCCGTGAGAAAAATACATGTTGCCGAGCTCCCCGAACCAGTCCGGGTTATCCGGCTCCAGCATTGTCAGCTCACGGTAGATCGACTCTGCCTTCCCGTAGTCATGCAGCCAGTAGGCCTCGCGAGCGGACGCCAGCAATTGATAGGGACTGGTCTTGGCGGGCATAGCGCGGCTGGCTTCAGCGGCAACAGTTTCTGCAGCTTCGGTCGCTGCCGTCACTGTACCGGTCTGTGTTTCTCTCGCCGGCAGCGCCGTTGCGGTTGGCATGCCGGGTGCGGCTGGCGTCCCGGTCGGCTGTTGCATCAAGCTGGAGTCGGGCTCCTGGCCACCCGCAGCTGCCGGTACTGCCAAAGACCCGGCCGCACCTTCGTCTGGCGCAACAGCCTCAGGCAAACCTGCTATCGGCGCTGTTGTCTCCACTGCACCCTCAACCACGGCTGCCGCCGATGCAGGTTCCGTCCGTGCTCCGGTCATGCCCGCGTCGGGTGCAACGGTCTCCGGCGTACCGGCTGGCGCAGCGGTCTCCACCGCAGGCTCGACAGCGACTGCCACTGCAGGCGCTTGCTCGGCCATTGCTGTTGTTTCTGGGACAGCCGTGTCGGCAGCCAGTGGTTCCGGCACTGCCTCTGCCGGGACAGCAGGCGCAACACCACCGCTATCCGCCGGGCGCATGACCTGCCCGGCCAGATCTGCGGCTTCATCAACGAATTCCTCAACGGGTTCCTCGATATCCACGGATGGCAACACCGCTACACCAGGGACAGCAACCGCGCCGCTGTCGGCAGGCAGTGGCACAGGCGCTGGCTCATCTGCCATGGCGGTATCCGTCTTATCCTCGCCCTCCGTAACGGTCGTCCCTGCAAGGGTAGAGGCAGGGGGAGCCGGCGGCGCCATCTCGACAGCCTCAACCACGGGCGCAGTCCCGGCAACTTCGACCGCCAGCCTGGCTTCACCGGTTGTAGCGGCGACAGCCGCCTCACTCTCTGTCGATGTGTCCCCGGTCGATGTAACCGTTGCCGCTTCATCAGCAGCCTCCGCCTGTTCGGGTGCTGCACCCTCCTCCCGGACCAGGGTGGCCGGCTCATCTGCGCTTGCGTCTGCATCTTCGCCGCTGTCGGCCTCAGTCTCGATCTCGGCAACCGTCTCCGAATCCGGACTCAAAAAGTCGGGCAGCTGCAACTCGGGAAACAGTTCGCCCCGGTATACGAATCCAATAGCCAGCAACGCAACAACGGCGACAGCGAAGCCATGGCTGAGAATTTTCGCAAGGATATTCATTATGCTCACTCCCTATTAATTCCCGATCACGTCGGGATATAAAGCCCTCGCCAGTGTTCTGAACTCATCTGCCGCCTTGCTGCGCGGCCACATTTCGAAAACAGTCAGCCCCTCACTCAGAGACCTGCGGAACCCCGTCCGGAGGCGCAGGCGGTGCGGAAGGACAACATCGATACCGCGTAACATACGCAGGGCGGCCTCGGTTTCATGAGTCTCCCGGATAGACTTGTTGGTATCCGCACGATTGACAAACGCCATCGTTTGCTGGTTTCCATTAATCTTCATAGCATCGATATCCGGACCGATTATATGCAGAAACCGCTGGGTCGCCCACACATCGGCCTGGCTTGGCGGTACCGGTATCAGGATGCGATCTGCCGCTGTCAGCGCCTCTTTCATCGCCGCCATGTTCGCCGCGCCCACGTCAATCAGGACCTCCTGGCCGGCATGGGAAAGCAACTGGTCCTTGAGTACGGCCCTGACGGAATGAATGGTGAGATCCGGCTTGTATTCCATCTCCTTGCGCAGCATGGCCAGATCACTAAAGGTGCACTGCGGGTCAAGGTCATAACCCACAACGGAGCTTCCGTTTTTCTCCAGCCAGACGGCAAGATTGAAGGCAACCGTGCTCTTGCCGGAGCCGCCTTTCAGATTTGCGATGACAGTTATCATGGGCTGTCCCGTTCTACCCCCTTTCAAGACGCTGAGCGTAATTGAATTACCGGGAGACTGCAAAAACAGGCAATTGCGTGCCGCTTGGCTGGCTTAACGGCAGTGATCAACGCTACCGGCCTTTCCCCTGGCCGTTATTCTGGGTAATGGTGATCTCCTTGTAACCGGCCGGCACTGTAAACAGTTCGGCTGGCTGCGCACCGATGGTTATATTGCTTAATTCACGTACGGACCCGTCGGGTTGCTGTTCGCGCACGTTTGTATCGAGCTCGGGATCGAACCATTGATGGAACACCTTGCTCTGCCCCCCTACACGCTGCATGTTGATTTCCCATTTCTCGGTATTACGCCCGTTTACTTTTTCCTTGCCCACCAGGCGAATCTCGATGGATGATCCATCCGGCATTATCTGGCGGAGTGGTATCAGGCGCTCCCGGTCCAGCCAGTAGAGCAGCTTCCCGGATTGTGCCTGGGTGGTATTTTCGAATTCCCACTTGTCTGCGGTACGCCCGTTCACCTGTTCAGTACCCAGCTTCTTGCAGGTAATGTCAGGCATTCCGGCGCAGGGATTATCGGCCTGTACATTAGCGCTGCCGGGCAGCATGTCACCGGGACCCGCCTTGCGCTGTAGATAACTGCGATTCTGAGTGTTGAGCATGTAGGCTGTTTGCTTCTTTGTGTCAACTATCTGAATCATGGTCTGATCGTTGACCTTGAATTCGGTACGCATCCTGTCCTTGCCAACAAAGATCTTGCCATGCATGTCATCCTGCTGCGGTATCGTCTGTACCACGTCGGCGGAAAATTCCACGCCTGCCCGGGCAAATGCACTTGCAAATAACAATACGGACAGGAATAAGACCAGCTGAAAACGCATAAACGAGACTCTGACCGGGAAGTGAACAGGTAAATTACTAGCCCAAAATAATCAAGACGAGCCAGGACACATCCCTGTGCCGGCTCGCTTGATGTTACTGCTGTTATTACTGAGCGGGTGCAGCCGGAGCAGCCGGAGCTACCGGTGCGCCGTAGGGGGCACCGTAGGGGGCACCACCGTAGGGACCACCCCAACCACCATAGCCGGGGCCACCGTAGCCATAGCCAGGATAGCCACCGTAGCCATAGCCAGGATAGCCGCCGTAGCCGTAGTGACGGCCATAACCGCGGCCATAACCGCTGCCACGACCACCGCCGCTCATGTTGAAGTCCATGTCGCCCCAGCCGTCGCCGTCAAAGGGACCCCAGTCGGAACCCCAGTTGTCACCGCCCCAGGGACCACCACCACCCCAGGGACCACCCCAGGCATGTGCGGTTGAGAACGGGACTGCCATGGCGCCGGCAATTGCAGCGGCACACAAAGTTTTACCTATGTTATTCATGTTATTACCTCTCGTAGTTATTGTAGCTTGCAAGTCGACTTACAAACATAAACTCCCTGGGTTGCTGGAGATCAGATACAGAGGGAGCTCCTGTAATCTGACCTTATTATTCAGCCAGTTTCAACACCGGCTGAGTAAAACATATTCACCACGGCGGCTGGTCGACACCCCAGCCGAACCCGGCTCAGCTTTTCTACCACATAACGCCCGGCAGCATCGGGGTCGGCAATCCACCATACGGAGTGGCACCACCCCACCCCGGAACCACCCCGGGAGAACCCCAGCCACCGGCGCCTGTCCCGTAGCCCGGCCAGGCACCATAGGGTGCGGCCTGTTGTTGCGGTGCAGACTGTTGCTGGCTTTTCTGCGGGGGGCTGAATTCTCCCCAGGGCCGCGGTACATATATATATTGAGGCACAGTTGGCGACTGCGGTGCAACCCCTGTTGGTGGCTGCCCGGTCTGGCCCCATGGCGCAACGCCCCAAGGCTGGTACTGCTGCGTCCACTGAGACTGCCCATGGGCCGGTTGCATTAGCACGGGCTGTTGTTGCGCCGGCACTGTGTAGTATGTGGGTGACTGTGTCGTCTGCGGCGCCAGTGTGGGCGCCATCTGGACATAGTCGGGCAATGGGCGGGCCTGTTTGGGCCGCGGGTACCATTCCCTGACGACCGGTTCGGGCTTCTTCGGAGCAACAGTCTTTTCTGATGAAGCATCCATGGTGTCATTATCACCGCAGGCGGTTAGCATAAACAAAACACATATGATGGCCACCCATGCAAACAAGGTATGCGTGCCTGAGTGACACCCTTGCCGCATTGGACTGAATGGCTCAATTATCTTCCCCCGCCATAGTATTCCATCCTGCCCGGCGGGGGTGCATATCTGGCGGGGGGAGGCTCGACCATCATTCTGTTGTAGACCGATGGCGGCGGTACCTCGACCTCGGAAGCATGCGTATCCCCCCCTTGCCAGGGTGACTGTGAATATCCGGCGGCCGGATATCCTGGATATGGGTGTTGTGACGGCCATGGATAGCCATACATCGGCCGTGTCGCCGGCTGACTGTAATCCTGCGGCCGGTGATAGCCCGGTGGCGGACGGTTTTCATGTCGTTGCTGTTGTTCTCGCGCAACGGATGGCTGTGGGCGGTTCGCGGGCCTGCCGGCACCCGGGTACGGGGCATTCATGAAGCCCGCCGGTCCATAGGCATAGCTATCCGGCTGCTGCATGAAACCCGGACCGGGCTGCCCCGGCATGCGAGCGTGTTGTTCACGCTGTCCTGTACTTGTGCCGGCTGGCCCTGGAGGGCCGGTTGTGGCTGGTAATCATAGGGGGTCTGAGGCGGGACCGAAGATTGTCTGGGTGCGCTGGCCGTGGCAGACGTGCTGCCGCTCGCCCCCGGTGCACTGGCAGGTCCTTCCGGGGCGGATGCCGCTGCACTCGTTACCGGCACCTCTGGCGTGTCTGCTTCCGGCATCGGCATGGGCGCGACCAGATCTTGCCCCGGGAGCCGGGGGTCCAGATTGATTGCATTATAAGGGCCCTGAGGCGGGGGGGCCGATACTACTGCCCAGTCATCGCTGTAGGTATAGGCCTGCGCTGCTGGCTGCTGCAACTCACCCGTGGCCTGATCACCCGCCAGTACCGCGCCGCTGGCCAGGGCCAGCAAGACTGACAGGTATTTCGTTGCTCCCAATGAATGTCGCTTCATCAATATATCCTTACTGTTATCTTCCCTAACGGTATCAGATTACGTACCAATCTAAATTTATACCCTATTAGATTAAATTTATAGCCTATTAGATTAATATTAGCTTAGATCCTGCTTAAGGCGAATACCGCGGCGTTTTCTGGCAATGCCCTCTTCGATGCCCTCTTCCACGTCAGTGGCGTCAACGCCCTCCGGGGCTTCAGCCACAACCGGCGCTTCCGGTGTCTCACCCGAGTCATCAGCGTCGTTCGCGATAGCCACTGTCTCGGCCGGGGCGCTGCCGACGGCGGGCTCGGGTGCACTGCTGACAACCGGTTCCGCGGTGCTGCTGACGACGGGCTCGTGAGTAGCACTAGCGGCCACCGGCTCCGGGGGTGTTGGCGGGGGTTCGCGCGGGGGCGGCGGCGTGCCACCCGGTGGCGGCTGACGCGGGGGCGGCGGCGTGCCACCCGGTGGCGGCTGACGCGGGGGTGGCGGCGTGCCACCCGGTGGCGACTGACGCGGGGGCGGCGGTGTACCACCACCACGACCGAATTTGCCCAGGATCCCCTTGAAGCCCATGGCAATCATGGTGAACACGGCGCGCACGATATAGAACAGCCAGGTGAACACCGACATGATGCCGCCATAAAGTCGCATCCACAGCGGGGTCCTGCCCGACGCAGCAGTGCCCTTATCCATATCCGGCTTTTCAATCCGCTCGAACAACGGGCTCACGGACACCGTGCCGTCATCGGCCGTTTCCACGTAAAACTGCTTGCGGGCGCTGATACAGCCGAGCGGGATAATCAGCAGGGCCATGACCGTCGCGACACCGGCCCCGAACAACAGGCTGATCGCCATGCCATTGAAGATCGGATCATTCAGGATGGCGACTGCGCCGGCCATCAGGGTCAGCGAGGTTATAAAGATAGGTCGCATGCGAATCTCGGCGCCCCTTACGGCCGCTTCCTTGACCTCGAGGCCCTTGGCCACCTCGAGCTTGACGAACTCCACGATAAGAATGGACTGGCGCACGATGATGCCGCCCAGCGCAATCATCCCGATCATGGACGTCGCCGTGAACTCGGCACCGAGTATCCAGTGGCCCGGAATGATCCCCATCAGGGTGACGGGGATCGGTGACATGATAAGACCGGCGATGGCGAAATTCCTGAACTCCCAGACGATCAGGCCGTAGATCAGTACCAGCGCGGCCATGAAGGCCAGACCCATGTCGCGGAAGGTCTCATAGGTCACCGTCCACTCACCGGTCCACTCAATACCGGACTTGCTGTCATCGGTGGGGGGGCCCAGCAGTGTCCATGGCATGGTCTCCATTTTCACGCCGTCCGGGGTGGTGTATTCCTTGATCAGGTCTTCGACCCCGAACATGCCATAGATCGGTGCACCCAGACGCCCTTCCATTTCGCCGACCACGTATTCGATACCGCGCAGGTCCTTGGTGTAGATGGTGGTCCCCTCGCCCTCTTTCCGAAACTGGCCCAGTTCGGAAAGTGGAACGGTTTCACCCGAGGCTGTGGGGATCGGCAAATCGCCCAGCCGGGTGATCTGGGAGCGCACCGACAGCGGGATCTGCATCACGATATAGGTCGGCTCGAGCACCGTACCGCGCTTGATGTCACCCAGGCGATAACCACCCATGGCCATCGCCAGACTGCCATTGATGGTGTCGACCGATATCCCGCGCCGCACGGCCTTCTCGGTATCGACATCGAAGCGCCAGAACTCGTGCGGTTCCTTCATGTAATTGTCGACATCGACCACATTCTCGACCTGCTCGAACATGGCCGTGACATCGGTGGCCACCTGGCGCCGGGTATCGCCATCCGGCCCGTGGATTTCGGCAACGATGGTCTGCAGGACCGGCGGTCCCGGCGGCATCTCCACGACCGAGATTTTTGCGCCCAGCCGGTCCGCAACGGATTTCAGGCGGTGGCGTGCATCCACGGCGATCTCATGGCTGCCACGTTCACGGTCGTTTTTGTCCTTCAGTATGACGAGCAGGTCGCCTTCCCATGGCTGGGTTCGCAGGTAGTAGTGGCGCACCATGCCGTTGAAGTTGAACGGCTGCGCAGTACCGGCGTAGGTCTGCACGGCGGTGACCTCGGGAATCTTGCGCATCTCTTCCGCCATTTGCCAGGTGACGTTGGCCGTCTCCGGCATTGAGGTGCCTTCCGGCATATTGACGATGACCGAGAACTCGGGCTTGTTATCGAATGGCAACATCTTGACCGCAACGGTCTGGGTATAGAACAGCACGCACAGTCCGGCGGTGATGCCGATGGTGCCGAACAGGAAAAGCAGGCCCAGCTTGCGGTTGTTGATCAGCGGCATAATGATCGGGCGGTACAGCTTGCTGATCCTCTCGTGCGCCTTCTTTTCCTTTATTTCCGCCTTCTTCAGTGCACCCAGCTTGGGCGCCACCTTGACGGCGAACCAGGGCGTGAATATGAAGGCGGCGACCAGGGAGAAGAACATGGCCGAGGCGCCGAGCACCGGTATCGGGCGCATGTACGGACCCATCAGCCCGCTGACCCAGCCCATGGGCAGCAAGGCGGCGATAATCGTGAAGGTCGCCAGGATGGTCGGGTTACCGACCTCGCGGACCGCGTCAATGGCCGTTGCGATACTGGTCTTGCCCTTCTCCAGCCAGTGCCTGAATATATTCTCTACGACCACGGTCGCGTCATCCACGAGAATACCAATCGAGAAAATCAGTGCGAACAGGCTGACACGGTCGATGGTGTAATCAACCATCATCGCCCACCAGATCGTCAGCAGGATCACGATCGGAATAACGGTAATGACCACGAAGGCGGCACGGGCACCCAGACCGACCAGGCACAGGATTGACACGATCGCGGCGGCCTCGAGCATGGCCTGCAGCAGTTCATTCACCTTGTCATTGGCTGACTTGCCGTAGTCGCGGGTCACCGTGACGTTGACGTTGGACGGTATCAGGTCACCCTTGAGGGTCTCCAGTCTCTTTAGGATTTTCTGGGAGACCTTTACACCATTACTGCCTTCTTTCTTGGCGATGGCCACGGTGACGGCCGGTGCGCCATCCGCTTTCGGCCAGCTCGCGTCATGTGCCGGCCCGGTGAAATGCGCCACCATCTCGCTCGGCTCCGCGGGTTCATGCACGACCCGGGCGACATCGCGCACGTAAACCGGTGCGTTGTTGCGGATACCGACCACCAGCCGACCGATCTCGGTGGCACTCGTCAGAAAGGAGCCGGTCCTGACGGAAAAGGACTGGCCACCGGTCTCGACATCGCCGGCGGTCTGTTCGGCGTTGGCGGTTCGGATGGTATTGGCCACCTGCTGCAGGCTGATGCCGTAGCCGGACAGGCGCTCAGGCATGACCTCCACCTTGACCTGGTCCTCGCGTCCGCCCACCACGAAGCTCTTGCCAATGTCCTCGATCTCACCCATGCGCTGCAACACATCCAGCGCCAGCATACGCAAGACCCCGTCATCGATGTCTTCCGACCAGAGGGTCAGCGTCACCACCGGTACATCATCGATACCCACCGGCTTGACCAGTGGCATCTGAACATTCGGGGGCATCTTGTCGAGGTTCGACTGGAGCTTGTCATGCACCTTGACGATCGACTCGCCCATGTCCTCGCCCACCAGGAATCGCACGGTGACGATGGCACGGCCACGCTCGGTCGCCGAATAGGTGTGGCGCACGCCGGGTACCTCGTTCATGATCCGTTCCAGCGGTTCGGTCACCAGGCTGGCAACCTGCAGGGACGAGGCACCCGGGTACTGCACGAAGATATCAATCATCGGGACCGATATTTTCGGGTCTTCCTGGCGAGGCGTGAACATCAGGCCGAGCAGGCCGACGAGCAGGGAGACGATCAACAGCATCGGCGTAACGGGAGAGGCAATGAAAAGCCGCGTAATGCGGCCGGCGATGCCCAGGGAATGGGCATCGAAATTAATGGGCGTAATAAATTCTTTTTGCTCAGCCATACCTCATACCGCCTTGTTATATGGTTTGTTCAGGGCCAATACCAAGCCTGAAACCCACCTTTATTGTATATGCACCCTTCCCAGGGAAGAATCAGGTGTCACCAGGTGCCTCCTGTACCTGTTGACTACATGGTATGAAGACACTCTGACTCGATCACGGGTAAGGGTATCGCGACACCCTGAATCAGGGCACCTCGCCAGACGGGCTGGTAGCTCCCACGTAAATGCGTTCCCCGGCACGCAGGCCGGACAGAATTGCTATACCGTCAGCCCCGACCGTGTCACCGGTCCTTACCAGGCGCAACTCGCGTTCGTTTGATTCGTTAAGGACATACACACCGGGCAGACTGCCACGCCACACCAGGGCATCCGTCGGCACCACCGGGAGGTCACGCACCCTGGCATTGATGTCGTTGATGATCACCTCGGCATACATACCCGGACCACCGGGCACGCCCGCCGGCAGGTCGAGCTTGACCGTGACCGTATGGCGGTCAGCGTCCGCAATCGGGAAAATCTGCTCGACGCGCGCCTGGATATCCACATCCCCGACGTCCAGCCTGGCCGGGACCACCATCCCCTTCTTGACGCCGGGCATCAGACGCGCCGGCACTTCCACCTTGATCTGCAACCTGGATGTGTCGGCAAATTCAAGCATCGGCTGGCCAGGCTGCACCGGATCACCGACTTCAACCAGTTTCCTGGAAATCACCCCGGCAAACGGCGCCACTGACTTGGCGTCACGCAGCTTGGCGTCGATTTCCTCGATACGTGAACGCGCACTGGTCAGCTGACTCCTGGCCTGCTCTAGCCGGGTACTGTATTGGTACAGGTCGGCATGACGCTCGTAACCCGGCGAACCCCCGCCCATCATGCCCTGCATCGGGTTGCTGAAGTTGCGCATCAATGAGCCCATGCCGCCCATCATGTCATTCTGTTCACCGCCATAGGGCGAGATCCATTCACGTGAATACTGTACACCGGCATTACGCAATGCGGCTTCCGCATTGGCCAGGTTAGCCCAGGCAGCACGGCGTTGCGCCAGCAGGTCGTCGACGTTGATCGCAATCAACTCCGCACCTGCCTCGAAACTGTCACCCTCCTCACCGGCAATACTCTCGACACGTCCGGGGATCTGTGCTGAGAAGGTCACATCCTTATAAGGGACAACGGTGCCACCGAGCGAAACGCTGCCGCCGACCGGTATGCTGGGAACGGTAATCACCGTGTCCTGTGTGGGCTGTGCCAGGACGGCGCCACTCAACAGTCCGGCAAACAGAAGGCCAAATGCAGTTATTTTACTGATTAACATAGGTTAATCCTCATAAACTTAACGTGACATGGTCAGGCAGTGTCTATAAAACCAGGCGCCATTGTCACAGCGCCTTCCTGACCAGTCAGTCAACTGAATTGTTTCATGAATGAATCCTGACGGATTTCTTATTCAAATGTGTCAACAAGAAACACGTTATTTTTATTTCACATTCCACGTACACTTAAATAACAATGCGCGCTGATTCCTCAGGCACGCCCCATCACCGAAAAACTCTTGATAAACGGACCGGCCATGCGCGGATCCTTGATCATTGCGCCGTAATCACCGACGTTGAACTTCAGTTTGCGCGAAGTATAGGCCATACCCAGTCCCATCATACCGGGGGGCTTTGCCAACCACTTGTTCCAATGATCAAACGAGGCACGCAGATCCCAGTTCAGGGTTTCACCGTTGTAGGTGCCGGCCGAGACGGCCTTGCCATTCTGGACATCGAGCACGCCGCGCGGGGTGTCTTCCCCGTCAAATCCGTAGCCAATAACTGAATTGAAATTGATCTGTGCCAGCGCATCTGACAAGTCGGACTCCGCATTCCACTGTTCCATGAAGCTTTTCATCCACTCATCGGAAAAAAGATCTGCCATTTTTTTGTCTCCTCCTGTGGGTCGGTTTCACCGCTTTGATTGGTGATCATTATTAATTCGAGCCAGATCAGCGAGATCTGAAAATCTCTCTTTAATAAGTATGATTAAACATAGCAAAACGGGTTT
>JAOTTU010000151.1 GCA_029864225.1 Gammaproteobacteria bacterium
TAGTACATTTGGGTTAGTCGACCGGGCCAGTAAGCGAGTGGCTCTCTAACGCGTTCCGCATCCCGGCTGCCCTGATATTGCCCTTGTAATATAACGACCTGATGCAGCACCCTGATGCTGTGATTCCGTGAATCAATCAGAGCTCCCCTGGCTACTCAATTCCGATCGCGCCTCGGCAATAATCCGCAGCGCGGAACGGACCACCAGCAGCGCGATCAACATGCCGATCACGATATCGGGCCACATCGAATCCAGGAGGATCACCAGTCCAGCGGCCAACAGTACGCCGACGTTGCCGATCATGTCGTTGCGCGAACAGATCCAGGTGGCGCGCAGATTGATATCCCCATGGCGGAAACGTGCCAACAGCAGAAAACACACCGTGTTGACAATCAGCGCCAGGGCACCGAAGAAACCCATGGTCGCGGTATCCGGTAGACCATCAACGAATATTTTCGCCATCGCCTGGCCAGCAACCCCGATCCCGAGTGCCAGCTGAAGCAGGCCCGAGACGAGTGCGGCCCGTGAGCGCCAGTGTACGGCGCGCCCCAGCGCGAACAGGCCCAGTGCATAGATGAGCGCATCGGCCAGCATGTCGAGGGAGTCAGCCAGCAAGGCAGTCGAACCGGCCACCAGGCCTGCCGAGAATTCCGCTACGAACATGCCGGCATTGAGAAATAGTACGGCCACCAGCGTATGGCGTTCAGCGGCCGTGGCCTTGCCCAGGTCGGCACTGCAATTGTCACTGCAGCTCGTCATTGCTCATCCTGATCGTGGTCAAGCGGTTTTGATAAATTATCTGTCCATGGCGCATGTTGCCCGGTGTATTGGGTCCATCGCTAACGCTCCTTGACCCAACCTTCAAGGCTGAAAATCCCGGGAACCTGCCGCCACAGCGGGGGTCAATTAATTAGCGGTCCTGCCGCTAGCTTGATTAGGCACACCTTGATTATACAGACCGGTTGGGGCTACTCTTCCTATATATGAATACGCGCTACAACAAACTGGTACTGCTTATCGTCACTTTCACGCTGGCGTTCGCGCCCCTGCGAGGCGGCTTCGCCCTGGCAGCCGACACAGCTGATAGCGCGGACGCCGAGTCACACTGCGCCCAGATGCAGGCCGACAACGCACCCTCGTCGGAACATCAGCAGGCCCGGGATGAACAAGGTAAAGCAGACCCGGCCGGCCATGAATGTGAAAAGGGCTGCGGCGGCGCCTGCTGTGACGGGGCCTGCAATGCCTGTGTACACGCTGTACCCACCGCACTGAACGGTACCCTGTCATTTCAGACTGTATTTTCAGCGACTGTCCTGAATAGCATCAGCTCTGACGTTTTCCCCGAACGCTCGCTACCACCCCCCCTGCATCCACCCGCCGCTCTCCATAGCTAATTCGAAGCACTTGCACTCGGCTGTCCCCGTGGACAGTTACAATAGCTTGTAATGTAACCCAACCGAATGGTTATGGAGAATCGTCATGTTTCATTACCGGAACCCCGTCCGGCATGCCGCGGCCGTTATGGTGCTGCTGGCACTGTCGTCATCATCGCTGCCTGTCACTGCGGCGCTCACACTCGCTGAAGCCGAACAGATTGCCCGCGGTGATGATCCTGCCGTGGCCGCAAGCCAGGCTCGTACTCAGGCCTTGCGCGAGGATGCCATTGCCGCAGGACAATTGCCCGACCCGAAACTCAAGGCCGGGCTCTCCAACATGCCCCTGGATAACCTGGATATCGATCTGGAACCCATGACCCAGGTTATCCTGGGCGTGGAGCAGGCCTTCCCGCGCGGAGCAACCCTGAAACACCGGCAACGCCAGGTCGAATGGAAGGCCGCGTCTGAACAGGCAAAGGCCGATGATGAGAGCCGCAAGCTGGTGCGCGAGGTTCGCAGCAATTTCCTAGAACTCTACTACCAGCTAGAGGCGGAGCGAGTGGTGATTAACACCCGTGCCCTGTTTGCACAGCTCGTCGATATCACCCAGGCACACTACGCCACCGGGCGCGTCAGCCAGCAGGATGTCCTGCGTGCCGACCTGGAACTCTCGCGTCTCGATGACCGCGCGACGCGCATCCGGAATGAACAGGAAAAGGCCCGGGCCACCCTGACAAAGTGGATTGGCAGCAGCTCATCACAGACGCTTGATCCCCGCTTTCCGGAACTGCCCGATCTGCCATCGGAGCAAGATCTGGCGGCTGCCCTGGAACAGCACCCCGTCATCCAGGCCGAGAGCGCGCGCATTGAATCGCACAACCAGGCGGTCCAGATTGCCCGTGAACAATACAAACCCGGCTGGGGCGTCGGGCTGGAATACCGCAAGCGTTTCGGTGAAAACCCGGATGGCAGTGACCGCAGCGACATGATGGCCGCCATGCTCAGCGTCGACCTGCCGTTGTTCCCAAAAAAACGCCAGGATCGCCGGTTGG
Source organism: Gammaproteobacteria bacterium (assembly GCA_029864225.1). Taxonomy (GTDB): domain Bacteria; phylum Pseudomonadota; class Gammaproteobacteria; order UBA9214; family UBA9214; genus CAMYJZ01. Next base: position 2,429 of record JAOTTU010000151.1, read on the forward strand.
CCGCGAGTCTACAGGAGGCCGAGGCGGCACAGCTGACGCGTGCCGACCGGCTGCGCGAACTGCGCGCTATGCTGGAGTCCGACCATGCCAGCTGGCAGCGCCTGGGTGAGCGGGCATCGCTGTATGAAACGCAGCTGCTGCGGGAAGCGGGTGCCAATGTCCAGGCCTCGCTGAATGCCTACCAGAGCGGAGTCACCGAGTTCAGCACCCTTATGCGTGCCCGCATTACCGACCTGGACGTGCGCCTCGACGACCTGCGGGTGCGCGTGGACCGCGCCAAGACACAGGCCAGGCTGCTGTATCTCGCCGGAGAAGCACAATGATCAGAGCAAACAAATTCCATCTGATCAGTCTCTGCCTGGGCGCCGCCCTGGTGATGCCACAAGCCGGCATTGCCCAGAATGACGGCGACCGGGAGATCCTCTACTGGGTGGCCCCCATGGACCCCAACTTCCGGCGCGACAAGCCCGGCAAGTCGCCGATGGGCATGGACCTGGTACCGGTCTATGCCAGCACTGACGACGCGCCGGGCAATATCGTGTCCATCGAGCCCCGGATCGTCCAGAATCTGGGGGTGCGCACCGCCATGGCGGAACGTTCGCGGCTGTGGCGCGGCATCAGCACGGTCGGCTATGTCGATTACGACGAATCGAAAACCAGCCACATCCACTTGCGCACCGAGGGCTGGATCGAACGCCTCTATGTCGAATCCGAAGGCGAACGCGTCAGCAAGGGGCAACGCCTGTTCGATCTGTATTCACCGGCCCTGGTCAATGCCCAGGAGGAGTTCATCCAGGCACTGAAAATCGGCAACAAGGGCCTGGAACAGGCCTCACGCGACCGGCTCAAGGCACTGGGCATACCGGAAGACCAGATAAGGCAGCTGAAAAAAACCCAGCGTGCGCGCCAGACCATTGCCATCTATGCCCCGCAGGACGGCGTGGTCTCGACGCTGATGGTGCGTGAGGGCATGTTCGTGAAGCCCGCCGATCGCGTCATGAGCCTGGCCGAGCTTTCCACCGTGTGGCTGCTGACCGAAGTGTTTGAACGCCAGGCCGACTGGGTCAAGGTCGGCCAACCGGCCGAGGTGCGCCTGTCCTATCTCCCGGGTCGTACCTGGGAGGGTCGGGTTGAGTACATCTATCCCAGCCTCGATCCCATGACCCGCACGCTTAAGGCGCGCCTGCGCTTCGACAACCCGGATGAGGCCCTGAAACCGAACATGTATGCCCACGTGAAGATCTTTGGCGGGCCCAAGGAAGACACCATTGTCATCCCGCTCGAGGCGCTGATCCGTACCGGCCGCGAGGAGCGCGTCATCCTGTCGCTGGGCGCAGGGCGTTTCGAAAGCCGCACGGTGACGGCCGGTATCGAGAGCGGTGACTGGGTGGAGATCCTCACCGGCATCGATGCCGGCGAGGCCGTGGTGATATCCGGCCAGTTCCTGATCGATTCCGAGGCCAGCCTCAAGGCCAGCATGCGGCGCATGGGCAGCCCCGACAGTGACCGGCAGGTCGAACAGCCATGATCGCCGGCGTTATCAACTGGTCCCTGAACAACCGTTTCCTGGTCATCCTGCTGACCGTGATCCTGACCGGCTGGGGCCTCTATGCGCTAAAGCAGACGCCGCTGGACGCCATCCCCGACCTCTCGGATGTGCAGGTCATTATCAAGACGACCTACCCGGGCCAGGCCCCGCAAGTGGTCGAGGACCAGGTCACCTACCCGCTGACCACCGCCATGCTGTCGGTGCCCAAGGCGGTGACGGTACGCGGCTACTCCTTCTTTGGCGACTCCTATGTCTACGTGATCTTTGACGACGGCACCGACCCCTACTGGGCGCGTACCCGGGTACTGGAATACCTCAGCCAGGTCGCCAGCAAGCTGCCGCCCGAGGCACGCCCTGCCCTGGGCCCGGATGCCACCGGGGTTGGCTGGGTCTATGAATATGCCCTGGTCGACCGGACCGGCCAGCATGACCTGGCGCAGCTGCGCAGCCTGCAGGACTGGTTCCTGAAATACGAACTGCAGACCGTGGCGGGGGTATCCGAGGTCGCCACCATTGGCGGCATGGTGAAGCAGTACCAGGTGGTGCTCGACCCGGACCGGCTGCGCGCCTACGACCTGCCGCTCTCCAGGGTGCGCAATGCCATCATCCGCGGCAACCAGGAAGTGGGCGGATCGGTGATCGAGATGGCCGAGGCGGAATACATGGTGCGCGCCACCGGCTACATCGATGAACTGCAGGACCTGCACAATATACCCCTGGGCGTGAACGAGCGCGG
>JAOTTU010000152.1 GCA_029864225.1 Gammaproteobacteria bacterium
ACCAATCACGCTGGAAGTCGACGCTCCTACTTATTGCCCAGCGACGCGACCGGATTGTGAGCCAGCGCACACTCTGCGGTCGCCGCCTGCTGCAGAATTTAAAGTAGACAATTTGTCCCGGAATTTGTCTATGCATAGCTGTCCGGACCGGCATGTTTACAGATAGACAGCGAATCCAGCGCTGAAACACCGAGGCTCAAGATGTCGCATCCAGACCTTCCAGAACGTTCAGTAAAGCTACTCCTTGCCGGGATTCTCATGATGGTTCTGGCTGGCGTTGCAACGGCAGCGGAACCACCGTCCGCGGCCAGCCTGGACGAGGATATCCAGTCGCTCAAGCAGGACGTCATTGCACTCAATCGTGACCTGTTCATCCTCGAGGAAGAACTGCTGTACCCGGCGAATACGCAGCTCGCCGTGTACGTGTCACTCGATGTGGGCGAGTTTTTCGAGCTCGATTCGGTGCAGCTCAAGGTGGATGACAAGGTCGTTTCCAATTACCTCTATACCCGGCGAGAGGTCGACGCCCTGCACCGGGGTGGCATTCAGCGCCTGTACATGGGCAACCTCAAGGCCGGTGAGCACGAGCTTGTCGCCATCTATACCGGCATTGGACCGAAAGGCCGAGATTACCGCCGTGGTGCCAGCCTTGTCGTCAACAAGGCTCTTGGAACGAAGTATGTCGAACTGAAAATCGTTGACAACCCGAGCAGCGAGCAACCGGACTTCAGTATCAGGGAATGGGAATAAATCATGCGCGATTAGCCTGCAGTCTGATTCTGCCGGTACTGCTGGCGCTGGTTACGACGGGAGTAACAGCCACTGATCGCAAATCCCCCTCGGCGGCACAGGACCTCCAGTTCGGGGAAGCGCTGTTTTACTACTTCCAGGAAGACTGGTTCAGCAGTATTGTGCGCCTGCGGATCGCTCAGGCACAGGAGCGGCTCCCCAACCACGGCGACGAGGCCGAGTTGCTGCTGGGCGGGCTTAACCTGTCCTATGGACTGCGTAACGAAGCCAGCGAGATATTCGAGCGCATGCTGACCGACGAGCATGCCGGCGCACAAACACGTAACCGCGCCTGGTTTTACCTGGCCAAGATCTCGTTCCAGCGTGGCGACAGCCTCAATGCACTGCAGGCGCTCTCACAAATCAGTGGCGATATGACGCGCGCCACACGCATCGAGGCCGCTCAGCTGCATAGCCTGCTGTTGTTGCAACTCGACCAGAATGACACGGCCATCGGTGTGCTGCAGGCGGCAAAAGAGGCCAACACCTGGTCACCCTATCTCGCCTATAACCTGGGTGTTGCCTATATTCGCAGCGGCGAGCTGGAGCGTGGTGCGAAGGAGCTGGACACGCTGGGCGAACTGTCCGGACGTAGCGAAGAGCTGCGCCTGCTGCGTGACAAGGCCAATCTGGCGCTCGGTTACAGTTACCTGAAGGAAGGGGCAACGAAGCAATCACGTGAATCACTGGAACGTGTGCGACTGCAGGGACCACTGTCGAACAAGGCACTGCTCGGTACCGGCTGGGCGGATGCCGAAGCGGAGGAATTCGGTCGAGCGCTGGTGCCATTCAGCGAACTCGGCCAGCGCAATGCCACCGATCCTGCCGTGCAGGAAGCATTACTGGCGATGCCGTATGCCATGACCAGGATGAGCCTGCATGGTCGTGCAGTGGCGCAGTACAATGATGCAATCGCCACGCTGTATGATGAAAAGGATAAACTTGACGGCTCGATTTCCGCAATAAGGAACGGCGAGTTGCTGGAGATACTGCAGGGACAGGACCTGCGCAGTGGTTCCGGCTGGCTGCAGGAACTGACACTCGGCACCCGGTCACCGGCACTGCGCTACCAGGTCACACTGATGGCCGCGCATGAATTCCAGGAAGCGGTCAAGAACTACCGTGACCTGCTGGTGCTGCACAACAATCTGCAAACCTGGGCTGCCAATATCGACGCCTATAATGACATGCTGTCCGCGCGCCAGCTCCGCTTTGGAGACAACCGGCCCGCTGCCGAACGCGCCCTGCGTTCCGATGACCATGAATTACTCCAAGGGCATCATCGTCAGCTCCTGACCCGCCTGACGCAGGTCGAGGCCACCGCTGATCCGGTCGGCCTGGCAGATGCCGCACAAGCGGAGCAGTGGGAACGACTCCAGGATATCAAGCTAAAGCTGGCCGGGCTGCCAGTGAATCCCGGCACCGATGCACTGCGTTTGCGCCAGGCGCGCGTGGAGGGCGCGCTGTACTGGCAACTCAGCAGCCAGTACAAGCCGCGCCTGTGGCAGGCGGAACGCCAGCTGGTCGAGGTGGCCGGCCTGCTGGAGCAGTCCACGCAGGCACTGCAGTCACTCAACGCAGCCAGCACTGTCACGTCGGAGGGTTTCGACACATTCATGCAGCGCATCGACACCAAGCGGGGGCTTATCCAGTCGCTGCTTGAACGCACTGAAGCGGTCCACCTCGCTCAGGGAGAACTCATCGAACGGCTGGCCGTGAATGAACTCGAACAGCAGAAAAAACGCCTTGATACCTATATCGTACAGGCGCGTTTCTCGCTGGCGCAGACCCTTGACAATGCCCTGTATACCGGAAAGGACGCTGTGCAATGACACGCTGGCTGCCACTGTTTTTGACCGTTGCGCTTGCCGCTAGCGGCTGCTCGATGTTCCGCGCTGATGACGCACCGACCATTGGCGACCTCGGCAGGCATTCGATCAGGCTGGATGATGTACCCATTGAATCCAGTGAACAGCAGGCCATATACGCCTATCGACGCTTCCTGGAGACCGATGACCAGACCGAGGCACGACCGCAGGCCATGCGTCGGCTCGCGGACATCAACATGGAAGCCGAAACGCTGCCGGAAGCGGGACATGACGAGTCCAGGGTGGTATCGCAGTACCCGCAACAGATACAGGACTCGATTCATCTTTACCAGCAGGTGCTGGAAAACTATCCAGCCCGTTCCGATAATGACTTCGTGCTTTACCAGCTGGCACGCGCCTATGAACTGGGTGGCGAACCTGACAAGTCATTGCTTACCCTGGAGCAACTGATAACGCGGTACCCGGAAAGTCGTCACCGGCTCGAGGCACGGTTCCGGCTGGCTGAAATCCTATTCGTGAAAAAAGGCTACAGCAGTGCCGGGGATGCGTACCAGGCCGTCGTCGATTCCGGCGATGACAACCCGTATTTCCAGCAGTCGCTCTACAAGCTGGGCTGGTGTTACTTCAAACAGGGATTGTATACAGAGGGGCTTGACGCTTTCATATCGCTGCTGGACCGCAAGCTTTCGAACACAATGGACAGCGACGACCGGCTGGCTGGACTGGGACGCGCAGATCGTGAAATGGTCGACGATACCCTGCGCGTGATGAGCCTGAGCTTTTCCTATGACGAGGGCGCACGCACGGTGGCCAACTACTTCGCGCAGCACGGCGCCCGCCATTACGAAGACGTCGTCTATGGTCGCCTTGGCAAGCTCTACCTCGACAAGGAACGCTATACCGATGCCGCCGATACCTTTCAGTCCTTCGTGGCCAATAACCCGATTCATCGCCACTCACCGGCCTTCCAGATGCGTGTGATCGATGCCTACCATGCTGGCAAGTTTCCCACGCTGGTATTGCAGGGCAAAAAGGACTTCGTCGACCGCTATAAGCTGCAGGGCGAATACTGGAAACATCACGATAAGTCTGATGCCGGACAGGTGCTTGACTTCCTGAAGGTCACCATGACTGACCTCTCTCGTCACTATCACGCACAGGCACAGCGCACCCGCAAGCCGGAAGACTACGCCGAGACCGCCCACTGGTACCGCAGCTGGCTGGGCTCGTTCGCGGATGATCCGGCTGCACCGGGCATGAATTTCCTGCTGGCAGAACTGCTCGATGAATCCGGCAACTACCGCGAAGCAAGCGTGGAGTTCATGCATACCGCCTATGACTACGGCGAGCATGACAAGGCCGCCGAGGCCGGCTATGCCTCCGTACTCGCCATGGGCAAGGAAGATGTGCGCCTGTCCGGGACTGATCAAGCTGCCTGGCACCGCAAATCGATTGATAATGCACTGCGTTTTGCCGCGAGTTTCCCGCAACATACGCAGGCGCTGGCCGTGCTGACCCGCTCCGCTGAGCAGTTGCTGGCGATCAACGAGAACCCGCGCGCCATCCAGGTTGCACAGCTGGTTATCGACGCCAGGGACGCCACGGACGAACAGCAACGCGTGAGCTGGACGGTCCAGGCCCATGCCTATTTCGATCTCGAGGACTTCCTGCATGCCGAACAGGCCTATCAGCAGGCGCTTACCCGCACGGCAGCGAGCATCAAAGATAAAACCACTTTAAAAGAAAGACTTGCAGCATCTATTTATAAACAGGGTGAAGCGGCGCAGGCCGCCGGTGACACCCGGGCCGCGGTAGGGCACTTCCAGCGCGTACGCAGTGCCACACCGACCTCCAGTATAGTCGCCACTGCGGAATACGATGCCGCAGCTGGCCTGATGAGCCTGAACGACTATGCCGCTGCCACCCGCACTATGGAACAGTTCCGCAACGCCTATCCGGATGATCCGCGCCAGGCGGAGGTTACGCGGCGGCTGGCAACCGCGTACCTCGGCAGCGGCCGGCCATTGCAGGCCGCACAGGAATTTGAACGCATCGGGCGTGGAAGCGGGGCAGCAAAGCT
>JAOTTU010000153.1 GCA_029864225.1 Gammaproteobacteria bacterium
ACGCGCAGTTTGCGGCGACAAAGTCCATGGGCGACGGCGCCCCCGCCTGCCCCGGAACCGATCACCACTACGTCATAAGCAGGCTTTGCCATCGGGCCTATGCCGATGGTGGCCGGGTGTAATCCATGAACCCGAGTGGCTGAGGCGGGCCTTTATATCCCAACATTACCCAGCTTTCGGGACGGGCATAATAGAACAGAAAAGTATCGTCTCGGGTCCGCTCGAAGAACATCCGTGGCAATGACCTGGGCGCCGATTGTTCCGCCGACCTCACCACGATCTCCCGCTTACTCTCATCCAGTGCGGCGAAATCCCGGGCACCGCGGTCTCGGGCCTGCTGATCCAACCAACGGCACCCTGACTTGACGAGTTTCAGGTAACCCGGATTCCTGATTGTCTTGTCCGCAAGGCTCGCAGGTATTCCCAGTTCGCCTGCGCCCGGGCTGTATTCATCAGCAGGCAACAGGGCGTCAACCCAGGCCTCCAGACAACGCCAGTAAGCTGGATCGGAGGCAGGCTCATCCGACGAGATGAGTGCAGCCAGCAAGCGACGGGACGAGGCAAGCAGACCGGCTGTTAAAGACATTAATAGGAAACTGCGGCGAGGGATTAGCATGTAAGGTTACCCTGCAAAGGCTTTGGTCAATGAATTTCGTTATTGATGCTGGAAGGTTATCACAGTAATGGCACATCAGGAGAACCCCTGCGATAGCCGGAGGAATATCTAAAGCGCCAATCAATCGTGCCGGTGATGCAAACAGAAATACCAGCAGTATGGGACATCCATTACAGGCAATAGCATTTTGATACCTGTCACGGGTTCCATCTAACCACCCAGCTGGCCACGTAATGCCTCGGCCTTGTCCCGTTCGGGGAATTTCTTATGGGACTTGAGCAGTCGATCCAGTTCCTTGCGTGCTTCTTCCCGACGCCCGGCTTTCTCTAAAGCCACCACCATGTGATAGTGGATGTCAGGGATGTGCGGTGCCTTGATGCGGGCCTCCTGCAGCAGGACCAATCCGCGATTGGTTGCACCTGACTGGACCAGCAGCCAACCCAGGGTGTCGATCACCTCCGGCCGATTGGGTACCTGCTCGTAGACCCTTTCGGCGTATTTCACACCCTCTGAGTAGTCACCCTTCTCCTGGTAAAGCCAGGCGATGTTGTTCAGGGCCGTGACATTGCCCGAATCGTATTCCAATACCTTCAGATACGCCGCAATGGCCTGGGGGTACTGACCGGCACTGATATGCGCCTGGGCCAGCAGGCTGCGGGTGACCGTGTCCTCCGGGTGTGCTGTAAGCCAGTGAGTGAGGGCCGCATGGGCGGATTCGGTATCACCCTGTTGCAGGCGGGACTGATAGAGTTTCTGCGCCAGGGGTGCGCTGCCGACCTTGCCGTAGGCGAGTGCATAGGCCTCGGCCGCCTGCTTATTGTCCTGTTGTGCACGATAGACGTCGCCGGACAGTTCCTCACCATAGGCCGCCTCGGGGTGAGCCTTAAGCAAGTCAGCGGCAATCGTTAGCACGGCCGCGTAGTCCTTCTCGGCGATCTCCAGCCGGCCCAGTCCCAGTTGGGCCGCCGGGTAGTCCGGCTGCAGTTCGAGCGCCCGTGACAGGCTGATGCGGGCATCACCGGCCTGGTTCTGTTTCAGTTGCACCATACCTAGCAGATAGTGGGCCTCGGCGGACTGGGGTGTCACTTCGACCAGAGAGCGCAATGTGCTGGCTGCCGATGCATAGTCACCGGCCTTATAGTGAGTTTGCGCCACTGCCCTAAGCGCAAGGGGGTGGCGCGGATGCGCAACGGCCAGTTCACGAGCGATATCCAGCGTGCGTACCTGGTCACCCCGTCGTTGATAGTGTGCAAGCAGCAACAGCGCCGGCTCAACTGCCTGCGGGTTATGTGTGCGTGCCTGCTTCAGCCACCGTTCCGACGCGTCGCCATCCCCATCACGGTCGGCCAGCTTTGACAGGGCAATCAGTGCCTTCAGGTTGCCTTCATCGTGTGAAAGGACTTCCTTGTAGCGCGCTTCCCCTGCAACCGTGTTGCCATCCATCAGTTCGAGTTGCGCCAGGTTGAGTTGCGCCGGCAGGAAATCCGGCTGCTGCTTGAGTGCGGACTCAAAGGCGCTCTTTGCGGCCGCATGGTCGCCCTTGCCGAGCAGGGCAGCGCCTTTCAGGTTCAGCGGGACGGGGCTGTCGGGCAGTTTCTCGACCAGCACTGCGATGGATGTAAGCGCACTCTCAAAGTCCTGCTTGTGCAGCTGGCTCAAGATCAGCAGGACATCCGCCTGCACCAGACCCGGATCGAGCTCGACCGCACTCTGCAGCTGGCTGACGGCTTGATCCGTATCCCCCTGGATCAGCTGACCGATGGCCAGCTGGGCATGGACGCCGGCAGCATCGGGCGCTAGTTTAGCAGCGCGTTCCAGGTACTCGAGTCCCTTGCCGGCATCCCCGATGGCCAGATAGGCACTGCCCAGCAGTGACAGGTACTGGGCGTTGTCGGAGGCGGAAGACGCCCCCGGTTCCAGCACCTCGATCACCTTGTTGGGTGCTTTGAGTTTCAGCAGGGTGGCCCCCAGCAGCAGGGCGGCCTGTTGATTGCCCGGGTCATGGTTCCAGTAGCTGCGCAAATGGTCTTCGGCCTGGTTGAGTTGTCCCTGATGATAGGCAAGGGTCCCGGCAAGCAGGTGACCGGGTGGGTACCCTGGGGCCTGTTTGAGCGCCCGCTGGACCGACGCCTGCGCCGGTTCCAGCTGCTGCTGCCGGAACTGGGTCAGCGCCTTGAGGTAGTGGGCCAGAAACAGGTCGGGGTGCTTCTCTAGCACGTAATCGATATCGACCAGGGCCGTGTCCGCCGCGCCTAGTGTAAGCAGCGCCGTGGCATGCCCCAGACGTGCGGGCAGGCTGTCGGCGTCGATCTCAAGGGCCTTCTGGAAGGCGGCCGCCGCTTCCTTCGGTTGGCCTGCCAACCGCAGCAGTTCCCCCTTCAGGATCAGGGCATCGGTATTATCCGGTTCAAGCGACAGCGCCTTGTCAACGAGTTGGATGGTCCCCGCATTGTCCTGGTTCTGAGAGGCAATGCGGGCCTGACCGAGCAGCGCCTCGACGGTGGCTGGTTCCAATGCCAGGGCCTTGTCGAATTTCTCCCCGGCCATGGCCAGTTTGCGTGTCGCCAGGTAGGCCTGCCCCTGCAACACCAGGATGTCGATCGCAAGTTCCGGGGAATCGCCTGATTCCTGGGTGATGCCCTGCAGCACCTTGTCGTGTTGCCCCGACATCAGCCAGGCACGCCCCAGCGGCACGAGTACCGTCTCACGGGTCGCACCGAGATCCTGTGCCCGGCTCAGTTCCTTCTCGGCCGAGAGGCCGTCCTTCAGTTCGATGTAGGCCTGGCCCAGCAACAGGCGGGCGTCGGCGTTGTCCGGTTCCACCAGCAGGGCATTCTTCAGCTGGATAACCGCGGCGCTGTGCTCACCCTTGTCGAAGTAGGCCTGCGCATCACGCAGGTAGTCAGCGGCGTCCGCCGCAAATGCAACCATTGACCATGTCATGCACAGCACAATGATTAGCCATTGCGTCAAACTTCCAGGCTTGTCAGTCATTGAAGTTGGGGCATTGAACGTATGTATATTGTTCATTTGTAATGATTCAGGAAGATGAGGTTATATGAAAGTTAACACGGGAATGTCTCTCAAAGGTCGGAAGTACCCGTTAAATGATTGTATATATAAGAGGTTGCTAAACGGCAACTTTGGGTTGATCCACTCTCGTCCCTGAACTTCTGAAAACAGTACGTTCCTGACCTTTAAGCCGAAATTCTGTACTTCCGTTTAGGGTAATTCTTCCCCGTTTAGTGATGGTATATATTAGAAGCAACTAAACGACCGGTTTAGATTCCGGACCTTCCCATGCTGCTATTGTTCTTCGATAATTAGCTATGTTTATTAGCATCAAGGAACAGTGCTGCTTAATATCGTCTGCTGCAAAAGAAGCATATCTGAGACATTAATCTGACCATCACTGTTGATGTCGCCCAGCACCGATTCGAGCGCAGTTGGCTGTATCACATCCATCACCAATTGGGTCAATACGAGGAGATCACCAAGATTGACTAGGTTGTCCGGGCTACCTCTTGGTCCCACATCACCCACATTGGAAACAGTCGGATCGATTCCATACAGGTTTACCTCATCACCATCAGTGATGCCATCATCATCTGAGTCAGCATCTGCAGGATCAGTACCCAAATCCATTTCACCATCGATAAATCCGTCCTCGTTCACATCAATGCCGCCCGGCAGTGTAGCAAGTGACACCACACCGCCGGCACCGTCAGCCAGACCATCACCATCACTGTCCACGCTCTCCGGGCTGGTTCCTAGAACTGTGACTTCATAGATGTTGTTGAGGCCATCGCCATCACTGTCGGCATCAGAGACAGAAAATGGATTAGTTGTTACCTGTTGCGAGTCCATATAGCCTGACGCCATGCCTTGGATGCGCAAACAATAATCACCACCGATATTCACTGGTACAGTCCATGACAAACTGCTTACCCCAGGTGAAGATGTGCCGATGGGCATCCACGAGGACACGCCTGTACAATTGTCCGTGTATGCCAAGTCATAGTATGAACCCACCGGTGCCCCGT